>JACUTO010000035.1 GCA_014859755.1 Candidatus Bathyarchaeota archaeon | reverse complement strand
GTAAGCGCCATCATAACCGAGACAGGCGTCTTGTCTCCGGAAGATCTCAAAACATTACACGGAAGTTCGAAAGGCTAAATTTGGGAGGTTTCATCTCATCCTGTTTCTGCTCTTCAACAGGCTTTTGTTGATCCCATCTATCATCGCCTCGATACTAGCCATGACTATATCTTCGTGGACAGCCCTCGCCGAAACAACGTTTCCATCTTTGTCCTCAACTTTTATTATCACCTCACCCATGGCGTCTGAGCCTCCTGTTGCGGCTTCTATACGATATTCCTTCAACCTAACGTTCACCAGATTCGATGTGAGTTTTTGAACAGCCTTAATCGCAGCGTCCACGGGACCTAAACCAGTTTCCGAGGCTACGTATTCCTTTCCATCTAACACAAGTCTCACCGAGGCCGTTGGAATAACCCTGATTCCAGTTACCACAGCTAGGTCTGTTAAGTCAACAATCCTTTTTTCCTTGATCACTTTTCCCATAACCGCTCTGGCTATGGCTAATAGATCGACGTCTGTCACGGTTTTGCCTTTGTCTCCCAACCCTTTAACCTTCTTAACGATCTCTCCCAACTGTTCCTTGGTAGGATAGATTCCTGCTTCTTCCAACTCTGCTTTAACGCCGCTGGTACCGGCCAGTTTTCCAGCCACCAACTTCCTTCTTCTTCCAACGAACTCCGGCTTAATCGGCTCAAAGGTCAAGGGCACCACCGTAACTCCGCGGGTGTGTATACCTGATTCATGGGAAAAGGCGTTTTCACCCACAATAGCCTTGTTGGGCTGTATCATAATGCCGGTTAGTCTAGCTACAAGTCGTGAAGTGTCGTAAAGCAATCGAGTGTTTATCCTCGTTTTTCTTTTATGAATCAGGTGGAGAGCTACTGCAACTTCCTCCAGCGCCGCGTTTCCAGCCCTCTCCCCCAAACCGTTCACTGTAACGTGGATTTGAGAAGCTCCCGCCTCCACTCCTGCCAGCGAGTTGGCGACAGCCATTCCGAAGTCGTTATGGCAGTGCACGCTGATAGGGGCTTTCACCACGCTTTTTATGTCTTCAATAAGCTTTCGCATGGTTAGAGGAGTCATTACACCAACCGTATCTGGGATATTTATTCGGTCGGCTCCAGCCTCTTCCGCAGCCTTACATATTTGCTCCAGAAACCCCATCTCTGTTCTTGTGGCGTCCATGGGTGAATACTCGCACACTAATCCATGGTCTTTAATGTACTCCACAGAATCGACGGAGGTTGACAAAACCTGTTCAGGTGTCATGTTTACTGCGTATTTCATTTGCACGTCTGAAGTGGAGATAAAAGTGTGAACGGCGTCAACGTCACATGCGATGGCCGCGTCGATGTCCACCCTTGCGGTGCGGGCGAGAGCGCATATTTCGGCGTTTAATCCGGCTTTAGCTACTTCTCTAACCGCCCTTTTCTCTCCTTCCGAGCTTATTGGGGTTCCGGCTTCTATAACATCCACACCTAACCTGTCAAGTTGCCACGCTATCTCCAGTTTTTCCTCCGTAGTCAGTGCCACCCCCGGAGTTTGTTCCCCGTCTCTCAACGTCGTGTCAAAGATGCTTACGTATTTCACATTTTTCGATTTCAATTTTCAACTCTCCAAAGGATTTTCAAGCATGAAAATTTCTCATTCTAACACGTTTCCTCCATTTGTTTGGCTACTTTTCAAAATCTCCTCCGCCATAGCCTCTGCCATCTCCACAGTTTTGGCCTTCCCACCGAAGTCCGGAACCGTTATCCCCTTGCGTAACGTCTCAGTCACGGCGTCCTCTACGGCTTGAGCCGCAACCAAACATTTGGAATCGTCGTGTCGCTCACCCAGCCAGTCAAGCATCATCTTTGCGGCTAATATCATGGAGCATGGGTTAGCCGTGTGCTTTCCAACTCTGCTCGGAGCTGATCCGTGAATCGGTTCAAACATGGCGAAGCCTTCTCCGATATTTGCGCCCGGCGCCATTCCTAAGCCTCCAACTAGTTGAGCGGCTTCGTCGGAGAGTATGTCGCCAAACATGTTCGGGGTGACTATGACATCGAATTTTTGAGGTCCCTTGATCAAGCGCATGGCTGCGGCGTCAACGTACTGCTCTTCAAAGGCTATGTCTGGATATTGTTGGGCCACTTCTCCACAAACTCCCGCGAACAGTCCACACGTTAATTTCATGACGTTCGCCTTATGAACCGCTGTAACCAGCCTCTTTTTGTTTCTCCTCCTAGCCACGTCAAAGGCCTTTCTTGCTATTCGTTCGCAACCCTTCCTCGTTATGACCCTCAGGCAGATGGCGGTGTCGTCTAACATGAACTCTATGCCCTTGTAGACGTCTTCGGTGTTCTCCCTCACGAAGACGAAGTCTATGTCAGGTCTTATACTCGGGGTTGAGGGATAGGCCTTTATGGGGCGAATGTTGGCGTACAAGTCAAACATGATTCTTAATTTAACAACGACTTCAGCGGCAGTTTCACCCACAGGACCTTTCAAGCATGCATGCGAGCCTCTTATCGCCTCAACAGTATCCTCTGGAAGAGCCACGCCCCTCCTTTTGAAGCATGCATCACCAGCCTCAACCTTAACAATGGCTAAGCCCAAGTCAAACCTCTGCTGAACAGCATCCAAAACCTTCAATGTTGCCTCGGTCAGTTCGGGTCCGATTCCATCCCCTGGGATGAGAGCTATCTGGTAATCGCTCATTCCAGCCTAATCCTCCTTCTCAAATGTTCTATTAATCCTCCACCCTCAAGGATTTCCACAATGAACTCCGGCAGTTGCGTTGCTTGGAGAACTAAGTCTTTCGACTTGTTTTCAACTTCACCTACCCTTAAGTCCACAGCTAACACATCCCCCTCCTCGACTTTGCTTGAAATCCCAGGGCATTCGAGAACCGGCAAGCCTATGGTTACGGAATTTCTGTAGAATATGCGAGCGAAGGATTCAGCGAGCACGCATTTAATGCCCGCGTGCTTTAACGCCAAAGGTGCCTGCTCCCGGCTGGAACCGCATCCAAAATTCTTTCCAGCAACGATAAAGGCTCCGTCGTGAATCTTTGTTGTGAAGGTAGGATCTAATCCTTCCATGGCATGCTTCGCTAGTTCCGTCGTATCGGTTAGAACCAAGTATTGCCCTGGAAGAATAACGTCGGTGTCCACGTTGTCTCCAAACTTAATTGCCTTTCCACAAATCGCCAATTTTGTTATGCCTCCTTCAACAGTCTGGGATCAGTGATCTTGCCGGTTACGGCTGAGGCTGCAACCGTTGCGGGAGAAGCCAGATAAACGTAGGCTTTTGGACTTCCCATTCTTCCGACGAAGTTTCTGTTTGAAGAGCTTATGCAAGTTTCTCCCGGCGCCAACAGGCCTAGATGTCCGCCGAGGCATGGACCACAGGTGGGGTTGCACACGATTGCGCCAGCTTCAAGGAAAGTTTTGATGAGTCTCCCTTGTAAAGCCTCTAAATACACTTCTTGAGAGGCAGGAGTTACAAGCAATCGAACTCCTTTCCTTACTTTTCTTCCCTCCAGAAGCTTGGCAGCCAGTCGTAGGTCTTCTAGGCGCCCGTTAGTACATGAGCCGATAAAGGCCTGGTCTACCTCTACTTTGTCCACCTCTGATATTGGTTTGACGTTGTCGACCGAGTGGGGACAAGAAACTTGGGGCTCCAAATCTGTGACATCCACATCTAAAACCTTCTTGTAGGTGGCGTCAGGGTCGCCTTTAACAGGTTTAAACGGTTCTTTGGCTCTGCTTTTAACATAGCTTAAAGTTGTTTCGTCGGGCTCGATTATGCCTGTTTTGGCTCCCATCTCCACAGCCATGTTGCAGAGAACCATTCGGCCGTCGACACTCATATTTCCTATCGTGGGCCCGGCAAATTCCACTCCGTTGTAGATTGCTCCATCAGCTTTAATCCGACCGATTATGTTTAATATTAGATCTTTCGGCGTTACAAAGCTCTGAAATCGACCAGTTACATTCACTTTGATGACCTCGGGCACCCTAAACCATAGAGTACCAGTTACGAAAACAGCAGCCATCTCTGTTGACCCTATTCCGGTTGCAAAGGCTCCGAAGGCGCCATAAGTGCACGTATGGGAATCTGCCCCCACAATCAACTCTCCTGGTCTGACGTGACCCTTCTCAGGCATCACTTGGTGACAAACTCCACCTTGACCAACGTCGTAGAAGTTGCCTATTTTCTGCTCCTCTGCGAAGTTCCTTACGACCTTGTGTAACTCAGCCGACTTCACCGAGCTGGCTGGAACAATGTGGTCTAATACGATAACTATGCGTTGACTATTCCAGACCTTCTTCGCTCCAATTTTTCGAAACGACTCGATGGTTAGGGGGCCAGTTAGGTCATGTATCATCGCCACGTCAATGCTGGCTTCCACTATCTCCCCCGGAGATAGTTCTTCTCTGCTCGAAGCCCTAGCCAAAATCTTTTCGATGATGTTCATGATCTGTCACTCTCGATCCGCTGTTGTCCAATGAAATCATCCACCTTCTCGAATTGACATCCTGAAGCAACATGACTCACTCGTAAGGTTGAAGTCAAAACACATGAGAATCGGTTTATGAACCTTGATGAAAAAAATAAAAGAACGGTGTTATCAGAAGAGGAAACGATCCCTCACGTTTTCAACCTCTAACGCAACCCATAACAGGGCTCGATCTTAAAAATCTTTGGGCTTCAACTGAGAGTTTAAATCTTAAACATGCACATAGCCTTAGTAAGTGAAATTTGAAGGTTGTGACTTTGGGACGGTCGAAGCTTGAGGCTGAGGAGAGTCGCGTTGCCGAATTAAAGATAAAAGCCTCAATGAGAGAAAATGACGTTCTGGTTTCTTCACCGGAAGGTGTTGAAGGACTTTCCTCGCGAGGCTATGGTGTCCCTGAAAACGGTGAGTTAACCCTTACCTTCTACGAAGCGTTGTTTCTTCTAGGCAAAGAAGTCATAGAGGTTGAAGACGAAAAAACTGGAGAAAAAACGGGTTTTCAAGACCTCCTCAAGCATTTTCAATCGGTTGACGAGAACGCTTGGGTCAGATATCTAATTTATCGAGACTTGAGAAGCCGTGGGTACGTGGCAAGAGAGGGCTTCGGTCTGGGTATAGATTTCCGCGTTTACGAACGGGGGGAGTATGGGAAGGAAACAGCCAAATACCTCATATTTGGCATCCAAGAAGGACAACCAGTTTCCGTGGAAGAGTTGGCGCGAACACTACGGTATGTTCAGAGCCTAAAGAAGAACTTGGTCCTTGCGGTTATAAACAGAAGAGGCGAAATCGTATACTATTCCCTTTCACAACTTACCCTAAAATGAAGAGTACGGTGATAAAATGCCAGCGTTCAAAACTGTTCGAGGAATGAGAGACTTTCTGCCTAGAGACGCGGAAAGGATGAGGCACGTTGAACAGGTTTCAAGAGAACTTGCTCAACTCTACGGCTACGAAGAGGTCATCACTCCAGTCGTCGAATCCTACGATCTCTTAGCAGCGAAGGCTGGTGAAGAAATTCGGGAGCGCATGTACGCCTTTAAGGACCTAGGTGGCAGAAAGGTGGCTCTACGACCGGAGTTCACAGCCTCCGTAGCTAGGTTAATGGCTACCAAACTGAGGAACAAGCCCAAGCCCATGAGGCTCTTCTCTGTGGGAAGCCTCTACCGCTACGATGAACCCCAATACGGACGCTTCCGAGAGTTTTGGCAAGCCAACTATGAACTCTTTGGATCCGACAAACCGGAAGCAGACGCGGAAATCCTCATGCTCACTAACGACTTGCTCACGAGACTGGGGCTCCGCAACTATCGCTTCAAGATTGGACACATGGGAATCCTCAGGGGAATCATGGGTCAAGAAGGTCTGGGCGAAGAGCAGCAGAACCGCATCATGCAGTTGCTGGACAAGAAACGTTGGGAAGAGGCTCTCACAGTCGCACGAAGCGCAGATGCTTCACAAAACTGTCTAACAACTTTGAAAAAGGTTTTTGAAACAAAGGGAAAAGACGCCTTCCAGGTTCTCAAGAGAGCTGAAGAAAGCGTTCAAGAATATGAAAAATCCGTCGCGGCGGTGGAAAATCTGCGGGAGATCCTCGAGTTAACAAGAGAAAGTGGAGTCAAGCTTGAGGTGATGATAGAAGCGGGCTTCGCCAGGGGTCTCGAATACTATACAGGGATGGTGTTTGAGCCGTATGTTCCGGAAATTGAAATGGCTCTGAGCGGCGGGGGACGCTACGACAAACTCATCGAGCTCTTTGGAGGGGAACCCATCCCCGCGGTAGGAGTTGCCCAGGGAGTTGATCGAATCGTTCTAGCCATGAAAAAACAAAGGGGTCCTCCAAAAATTGCGAAGGAAAAAGTAGTGGTCATCCCCGTTGACGAGGAATATGTGGCGAAGGCCATGGAGCTGTCATCGATATTAAGGAATGCAGAATTATCCGTGGAGGTTGAGGTTATGAGGCGCGCCGTCTCCAAGGCCTTATCAGACGCCGACAGAAGAGCAGTCGCCTACGCTGTAATCGTTGGTCCAGAGGAACTCAAGGAAGGGAAGGTGGTTTTGCGGGATATGAAAAAGAGAGAACAAAGAGTGGTTGAGATAAAAAATCTTTGTGAGGAAATCTTAGGAAGCTTCAGGTAGCGACGCCGACTTTGATTCAACCCTTTTTGCGACAGCTCTAAACATTTTATATAATCCTAGAATCATGACTGCCAGCCATCCGAGAACGCCCAAGACTATGGTGATGAAGTCTATTAGAACAGAAGTCATGAGTACAGAAGTGTAAAGTTCTGAAGCGAAATAGTAAGCGTAATTATAGTAGTTGAAAAACCAGTGTAGAAGTATGGAGGCTTGAACACCATAGAGCAGGTACGTTAAACCCATGGCTAAGCCGACCACCGAAGCCGAAGTGGCCTTCCCGATTTCCCAACCACCGCCAGATAGGTAATGGGCCAACCCAAAAACGATCGACGTGAAGAAAACCATAACCCACTCACCTAAGCTGATTCCGCCTCTGACGCCGAAGTCACTCACAGTCTTCACTCCAACCATCTTCTTAGCTTCATCTGGAAACAGAGGAGCCGTAATGAACAGTTTCAGGCGTTGTCCCAACGAAAGCGTCACCGCGTTCTTTCTTCCAACCCAGAATAGGTAGATGATCAAGAAGACGCCGATTGGGGTCACTCGAAAGCCAATTTCCTCAATTAACGCAGCATAGGATAACTCGAATAAAGCTTCGAAGCGATTTGGCGGCAAAGGGATGTCGCCAGTTGGAACGCCATGAGCTTCCTGAAAGCTATGTATCGCAATGACAGCGGTAAGCAGCATACTAGTTATCATAGGCATGGCGAACAGCCAATTGTCGAATAGTTTTTTAATGGGACGTGAAAACCCCTTTTCGATCACTTCATGGAAGTTTTCTCTAAATTTCCAGGCAGCAATAAAGCAGACGGCAAAGGCGCCCCAAAGAAACAAGAAAACCAATCCGACGTTGAGGGCAATAGGGGTGTAAAACCCGATTGTAATAAATAGCAAGATCGGTAGGTGCCGATGTTCGTTGCTTGCAGTTAGTCCATCTGAGGAGAACAGTAACGCCGGTCCCAAAAGCATTGCAAGGAAGTATGAGGAAACGAGGAGGAGAACTGTGATGATGAGAGCAGTTGTAAGAGTCAATTTGGTAAATGTTTTCAGTTCACTGAAAGCCATCGGGAGACGCCACACCCGTCTATTACATGTTCACGATAATTAATCTTAGTTTCATATCCGAATAGTTGACGTATTTGGAGTTCCGGGTAGGGTTATGCTCGAAGAAAACCTTTGAGGGCGTCCTTGATAGACTTGAGAAACGTGTGCTTGATTTTTTCAGGTTCCTCGAGGCTTTCAAGCTGGGCAATTCTGAAGTAAGCGGGGGGATGTGGGTCAAACCGAAGCCATTCAGACCTGCGGTAACCTCGAAAAGCAGGTTCCCTCTTATACAGGGGAAAAAGTCTTCTGAAGGCGATTTTTCGCAGGGCTTCTGCCATTACCTTTGGTTGACCGATCATTTTGGCGGAATCTAGGTCAGCTCTACTTTCTAAGAACTTTCCGAAAAAGTAGATGAGGCCTATAGCCACCATGAAATAGAGCCAATAGGAATAGAAACCGAAGAAGAACAGGTAGGGCCAGAACACGTAGAAGCGTAACAGATATTCTGCGCTGGATAAGGAGGACATAACTAATGGATCATGGGCCTTTAGATGGCTCAGCTCATGACCGATTACGCTGAGCAACTCGTCTTCTTCAAGCTGCGTCATAATTCCTGTTGTAACCATTATAGTTCCTAAACTTGGACTTGGACCGGCAGCTGCGGCGTTGGGAACTATAGAATTCGTCACTACAATCTTTGGCATAGAAAGGCCAAACTTGTCAGCTGCCTTTTTCACGATTTGGAAAAGGTTAACCCTCTTAACGGAAAGATTCTCCGGCTTACAATCTATCCCGTAAGCAGAGAAAATTCCACTAGCGGTTTCGCAGTCAATCGGCTTACCAGCAGCGATGGAAACCTCATATATTCTCTTCCTAATCTCGAAGATTTTTTGGGCATATTTTTTTCGAAATTCTTCGAACTTTTCAGGCGAAAAATTGTATTGCAAAAGGAGGATTTCTGGTTGATCCTCGGTAATTTTCCAGTGGCTACCTTTGGCTACAAGCTTTCCTGAAAAAAGTGATAATGTAAACACGAGGCCAACGAAAATGAGAGGGGCGTACTTGCCGAATATCCAGAAGAACAGAAAGGTGAGGGCCATTAGGGCGACGTAGAGGGGTAGCATAGAGTCCGTAAGTATTCTTCCAAGTATCCCGCTTCTTTCACTTTCAGGAACTACTTTTTCTCCCAGCACAAAAGCAAGGTATAAGGTGGTTTTGCGGATTTCCTCTTCAAACAATTGGACTATGAGAAACAGGTCCTCGTAAAGTTGGTTCAAAAAAGATTTTGGGATGCCGGAGTCGCTGAGTTTCATCGTTACTCCTATCGGAATACTGGCGTCAACCGTGACATCCACATACTGATTTGTTTTGGGAACCAAAACTCTGTATGAAAGATGGGGCCTTCCGTTTTCAGTGATGATGCGTATGTTTCTGAAGGCTCTGTATTTTTCGTGTTGAAGCAGGTAGTGGCGTCTCAAGTATTCTGGGAGAAACCCCAAATTTCCGGGGGAAAGCTCGGTATCAATCGTGTACTTTAACTCAGTTTCACCAGCACCTGTTTTTTGCAAGTCAAACCACACTCAGAGTAAGGTGCAGGGAAGAATTTTAAGTTTAAACTTTCATATCATATTCTATTCAAATCTTTGTGGGGTGAGAAATGTATGAGTGCCTCAGAATTTATCGTGAAGTTTTTTGACAAGAAGTATGAGAACCTTTCTTTCGAGGAGCTGTGTAAGGCACCGGTCTCGGCAATAAGTGGAATAAGCGAATCAGACGCCGCTGATTTGAAGAAAGCTTTTGGAATCGACACGGTCGAAGAGCTGGCTACAAACAAATACGTGTTGCTGGCTCAAGGAATCAACTGCTTTTCAAAAAGTTCGGGGCAGATACTGGACAAGAAGTTCGAGTCGGCTGAGTTCGAAGAGTTGAGGAAAAAGCCGGTATCCGCCGTTTCCGGTGTCTCCGAAAGTGACGCTGTCCTCCTCAAGAAGACCTTCGGAATCGACACCATCCAAGAACTGGCAGAGAACAAGTACGTGATGACTGCTCAGTTTGTAACAGCGTTAGCGTCTTTAACCAAACTTTTAGGCGTTTCTCTTTGAATTCTGCGATTAAACCACCGAGGCATCTAGCCTTCGCACATCATCGATTTCCTTCCTTTTTTACACCCGAACACTAGGCGTTGGACCGTGGTTGCATCTTAGGATTCACCTTGTTCTTTGCAAAAGGCCTCATTATGTTTAATTTAGATTCTGAATTCATACCCGTTAAATACATGGTTTGAAGACAAACTTTGTGCGTGATACGTTTGAGCGAGCGTGTTCCAACCGGAATCGACGGCTTAGACACCCTGATCGAGGGAGGATTCCCTAGAGGTGACGTCATCCTAGTGGCTGGCGGATCGGGTAGCGGCAAAACCATATTCTCCACCCAATTCATCTACAACGGTGCCACCCGGTACGGCGAAAAGGGCGTGTACGCGACATTCGAAGAGGACTCGAAGACATTGAAGAGAAACATGCTTAGATTTGGCTTCGATCTTGAGAAACTGGAAAAAGAAGGCGCCATAAAAGTCGTCGACCTCGAAACCTTGAAGGGCGGAGGATTAAGCGCCAACGTCGAATACGTTTTGGGCACCTTGAACGAGATAAATGGCAAAAGGTTGGTTATAGACTCGTTGACCGCATTTCTCTCGGCGTGCACAGAAAAACTAGAGTACAGAATGCTCATGCACCTCATCTACAGGATGCTGAAGACACGTGGCGTCACAACCATCATGACCTGCAGCGTGCCTAGAGGAGCCAAGACTCTTGGACTCGGAATCGAAGAGTTCATAGCCGACTCCTTATTATCTCTCGAAAATTCAATCGATAACTTGGAGTTGAAGACGAGGTTTCTGATACAGAAGATGCGTGGAACCGATCACAGCAGGAGATACCACAACGTCATTGTAACGGATAAGGGTCTGCAAATCGTGCCTTTCACAATAACATAGTTGATGGAAAATGGCTTTTCCAACGCTCCCTCAGGCGACAATGGTCCTAGTCGCAGTTTCCGTAGAAATGGTGGCTGGTGGATAGTTCATGGCAGATGCAGGTACGGTTTACGTTCTTGGGGGAATCGCCGTTGTTTTTCTTCTTATGTGTGCTCCCCTTTATCGAAGGTATGTTAAAACTAAGGACAAGCCCAGCCTTTATTTCGGCATCACTTGTCTTCTTTGGGCATTGGCGGCAATTTTCGGCATCGTAATAGCAGTTGCAACCAGTCTCCATTATGAAGCTTTGACCGTGCTCTTCTATCGGGCTTCAACTACATCGGGGATGTTAGCCTACTTGTTTGCTGTTTTGTTTGCGGTTGCCATGACAAAAAACGATGCAAAGCGTGGCGTTTGGTTATCATCGGTAGCCTTTTTCGTCATAACATCTATTGTTTGGATTGTTAATCCGGCTATAGAGGGTGTTGTTGGCGGAACAACAGAATTTACGTTAACAAGCCTGTACAAAGCGCCATATGGGCTGCCGCTTATTGAAACCATAATTGTGTCGATGGTTGTGCTGGCGTCTTTTCCGATTTATCTGTTTCTTCATGGGGCTAGGGTTGCGGAAGACAGAGTCGTTAAAATGAAATCTTATCTGATGAGTGTTGGTATGGTTATTGCGTCCATTGCTTATTCGGTGGAGGTCACCGGCGCGGTTCCATACACCTATATGCCCGTCTATAGGCCGATGATATTTGTTGGGGCTTTTGTGATGTATTTCAGTTTTGTGACGCCGAAACAATTGGAGAAAAAAATTATTGGACTCACGCCCATGAGTGAGAAGGTGGTTAAGTCTTTTGTCGAAGAGTTTTTCATACCTGAGATTACACCAAGTACGAAGGTTCAGCGACATGCGTTCGCGAAAACTTTTGGATTAAACCACCAACAGAGGATAGGTAGAAGAATCCTCCTCGAGTTTGACCCAGCGTCACATTATGAAAAGGTTATACGAGATTTTGCTACCGAAGCCTTAGCCAATCTCGAGCCAATAGTCGTATTCACGAGGAGAGGTAGTGCCATACACTCATCTCTGCGTGAGCGGAAGACTGTGAAGTTTTTCTGTTTAACGCAGCAGGTTTCGGCTCCGAAAGAGTTTTCCGAAAATGAGATGCTCCTGCCCTCGAATGACATGTCTCTTATGCTTGACGTTTTCGATAAGACCTTGAAGGCGCATCCTGAAGGTGTCGTCAATGTGGTTTTTGACAGTTTGTCCGATCTGGTCTTGTCTGTTGGTTTCGAGAAGACCTATCGATTCATGAGGTATGCGGTTGAGATGTTAGCTTCTCCGAGGAACACGGTTCTGTTTCTGTTAAACCAGAATGCCCACGATCCCAAAGTCGCGTCCAGTTTGAGAGGTTTGTTTAGTGACCAAGTATCCTTCGGGAAAGAGGGGATACAAACCGTTAAATTGTCTAAAGCAGCAGAGGTCGGTAAGGTAGAAACTTGAAATGGAGGGTGGGCGATGGGAGAGAAAGAGAAAGACTTTGAGAAGCTTTTCATCGAGGCGGTGGATGA
>JACUTO010000232.1 GCA_014859755.1 Candidatus Bathyarchaeota archaeon | reverse complement strand
GGCTGCTGTGGTGGGGCACGTCATGATGCATTGTCCAATTCTCAAGCTCATTTGGTTCTTCAGGTCTCTTCTTGTTGTGTGGTAGATTTGAATTAGTGCTCCAGCGCGTCCGTCTGGAGTTTCTTTAGGAGGCACCATGCCCTCTATTCCGGCTTCTGCTGGTGACATGATAATAGAAGCCGCGAAACCTGTTGCCGTCCTTGCAGCTGTTAAAGCCCATTTCTCGTTGTCGGCTGTAACCAATATTCTACCTGCCCACATTGGGAACATTTCAGCGAATGTATCATCAATTTCACAGAATCCGCCTCCTTCACTCTTATCACGATAATAACGCATTCCTTCCCAACGTCCCATACACTGCACTTCCCCTTTTTTTATCCTAAGAGGTTCTGTCTTAGGAGTTTTTAACATATGAAGCTTTCTGATCTCTTTTGTTATGCTTTCTGTGGAAGAACACCGAGAAGCATTCTAGCCAGACATTACCTGGGCTATTCTTCGGAAAAGCTTAAACAAATCTACGATAAGGCAGATTTGAAAGTGTTTGGGTAAAAATGCGGATAGGAGGTGAGGCTAGGTTGAAAGAATACGTGTGCACGGAAGTTAAGCACCACAAGGATGTCGGTAAAACAATTGAAGAATGGCAAAGGAATGGCTGGCGTCTCCACACCTATCAAGTGACTGGTCGTGATATCTGGATAAACCATATTACTTGCTGTTTGAAAGAGGCGAGTGAGCTTTCTTGAACTTCCCTTTCTTTTTCGTCTTTTGCGCGTGGTCTGTTAAGAACGAAGAAACTTAGAGATTGGCTCCTAAACAAGCAATGAACGTATAACTAACATTCATAGGTGTCTTTTACTAGAGATGAAAGCGTAGCTAACCCAACTATCCAAACTATGAATGTGACATACCACACTGGGAGGGTAGGCTCGTTATTATGGAAAATGTTATGATACACGGAAACAAGAAACAGAGAAATCCAACAACCCAAAGTCCAAAAAATCTTCACATCTTTCATGACGGGTACAAAGTTGTGTTTTCATAAAAGACTTCTGTATTGCAGATTGATTTTCAAAATAAGGATATTAGATTTGGGTTGCGTCGGTGGTCTGCGCACGCCAAAACGTTCTGCCACGAATGTTGGAGACTCATAGTTTGAGGTTGGTTTAGAAGGGCTAAATTGGACCAAAAATAGTATGTCTTGAACGTGTGCGCAAATCAAGATTCATAGCGAGCGAAAAAAGGGAGTTTGCACAGTTGGCGACATCGCCACTGCATACGGAAAAATATGTATCCCCCGCGTCACAAGCGCGCGCATAATCTGTCTCATACGTGAAATTTTGCGTAGACTCAGACCCGTGTAAAAAGGACACGCATGCATGCAAAAAAGTGAAAAAGTAGATGGCTTTTTCATGCCTGCGCAAAATTTTAGTAATCAAAATGTTCAAATAGAATAGCGATGGAGGTATTTGAAGTGAAAAAATGGAAGGTTTTTTTGGTATTTGTTTCCCTTACAGCATTGGCGGGAAACGTTTACTTTTGGTATTATCATTATGCTAATAGCTTCCAAAGTGGTTATGACTCTGGTTTTCTGAGCGGCAATGAAACTGGATATCAACTTGGATGTTTTGACGGAAATCAAAGTGGATACCAGCTTGGTTATGCACACGGCTACGATAATGGAAACGCATCGGGCTATCAGAGTGGTTATTTCAATGGCTGTTCAGACGGAAATCATAGCGGTTATCAACTTGGATATAGTTATGGTCATGATAATGGATGCGAGCTGGGTTACCTTTCTGGGTTTAATGATGGAAATGAAACAGGCTTCGCTGACGGTTACGTTCAAGGTGTGGAAGACGGGGCTGGGACAGGTTACACAATAAGAGACCCAACATATGACGAAGCAATTGCTTTTACAGCTTGGGACAAAACCGACGAAAACGAATACTCTGAAAACTATACATGCCACCACTTTACAGCAGACTTCAAAAACAACGCCTTTCAAGCTGGGTATAGATGTGGATACGTTTAT
>JACUTO010000231.1 GCA_014859755.1 Candidatus Bathyarchaeota archaeon | reverse complement strand
TTTACAATTGAGGCGAGACTATTTCGGGAGCAAGGGTTACGAAGTCTTCGCCTCCCATGTGATAGATGGGTTTCACTTTTTTAACGTCAAACTTTTCGTCGAAGACTCCTTTATCCGTGTAGGCTGTTAGAACGCGGCCGATGAACAGAGTGTGGTCTCCCACGGTTATTTGTTCCTCCAACTTACATTCCAAATGTGCTACGCACTCTTTGATTATGGGCGGCTTGACCATCTTGGCTGGCAGAGTAGTTAGCCGTGTTTCCTTAAACTTGTCGTATGTTCTTCCACTTCTCCTGCCGCAAAACAGAGTTTCTTGGACGATGTCCATCGTTGGAATGTTAATCACGAATTCTTTCGTTTCCTCAATTAGTCGGTGGGAATATCTTTTTGGAGCGATGCTCATGACGACCATGGGCGGGTTGATGGACACAGGCATAGACCATGCCAGAGTTATGGCGTTCGCTTTGCTCCCCTTGTCTACGCAGCTCACCAACACGACAAGCCTTGGATGTAGTAGCCTATAGGACGAGGACAAAGGAATTTCAACTTTTTCTGTTTCCAACGATCATTCCTCTGTTCAATTTTGATACTGCCTGTTATCATGTTTCCTACGTGAATATTTAATTTCCGGAAACCTTAAAGAAACCTCTCAACCCTACTGATTTAGCAACGGTGGGACGTTAAAAATTGTCGACGGCTGATAACAGGAAAACGGTGCTTGACCCTTGGGGAACAACGGTAGTTGAGGACTACAACCGTCTCTACGAAGAGTTCGGGATACAACGATTCAAATCTCTCTTGGCGGAGATACCAAATCCAAGCATGTATATGAGGCGCGGCGTCATCTTCGGCCACAGAAATTTCGAAAGCGTCTTAGAAAATATGAAACGTCATGAAAAGTTTGCGGTAATGAGCGGCATCAAACCCACAGGAGAGTTTCACCTAGGAACCCTTATGACCGCCCGTGAAATCATCTATTTCCAACAACAGGGAGCCACCGCCTTCTACTGCATCGCAGACATCGAAGCCTACGAAGACAACAAAATTCCCTTCGAAAAAAGCGAAAAAATTGCCGTGGGCAACGTTGCAGATTTACTCGCCCTAGGATTCGACCCGAAGCGTGGCTACATTTATCGACAGTATAAGGAACAGCGGGTTAGGAACTTAGCAGTTCTTTTTGGAAGAAGCGTAACTCTAGCTACAATGAAAGCCATCTACGGTGAACGGAACATTGGACTCTACTTGTCAGCGCTCGTACAGGCAGGAGACATACTGATGCCTCAACTCGAAGATTTTGACGGACCCAAACCAACGGTTGTCCCGGTGGGTATCGACCAAGACGCCCACCTACGCTTAACCCGGGATCTCGCCAGCAAGTTTCGCCGCAAGTTCAATTTTGTTTCACCTTCCTCCACCTACCACAAAATCATGAAGGGACTGGACGGTTCTCCAAAAATGGCTAAACGAAACTCCATGAGCTACTTCACTTTACATGAAAACCCCGAATCCATCGCAAAGAAAATTTCAAACGCCTTCACCGGCGGAAGGCCCACCGTGGAAGAGCAGAGGAGACTGGGCGGAGTGCCGGAGATTTGCCCCATATACGAGATTGAAATGTACCATTTTGTCGAAAACGACGACGATGTTGTGAAGGTTTACAACGATTGTAGAAGCGGGAAACTCTTATGCGGAGAGCATAAAGCTAGGACGACAGAAATCGTTCTAAACTTCGTGAAAGATCATAAACGAAAACGGCGAAAATTCGTTGACAAATCAAGGGAAATATTGCAGGTCGCGTAGCCATCGAAGGTGACAGACAAATTATAAATAATCTTTGTCTTTATTCACTAGTGAAGGTGAAGGGATGCCCTACCAATTTCCAATCTTTCGCCTTTAACTTCCTTTTCAATTAGTTTAGGGCATCTGAGGTTGAAACCTTTAAAACATTCTTATTACAATGCTAAACCAGTTTATCGATCCTTGTTACGGCCAAGTCTAGGAGGAGGCAAAATTAGTGGCTGAACTTCGAGAGAACGAACAAAAAACCCTGCTTGC
>JACUTO010000230.1 GCA_014859755.1 Candidatus Bathyarchaeota archaeon | reverse complement strand
ACTTTTGTTACCTTCCGTCTGCACAGCAATACATCAAAGCCATTAATTAAACATTCTCTAAAACATCAATTCCTATCGGAAAATCAGTACTGGGCCAAAAATAGTGGAGGGGGATTCGGCGGCATCAACAAGCTGGATGCTGAGTCGGATCGATTTATTTTGTACGAGAAAAGGATAAAATCTAGAGAGATTTAGCGGGTGCCAAGTGTCTTTCTGAGGTATTCTACTCCTGTTGTTACTTCTCGTACGAGAGCTTCCACCCTCGCAAATCCATGTCCTTCCTTTTCTTGCACTCTGAACTCGTGAGGATGTCGCATCTCCTTGAGTTTTTCTACAAACTTTTCTATTGGTTGAATTGGGCATCGAGAGTCATGTCGACCACAACTTATCAAGACTGGAGCTTTGATTTGGGAAAGATAAGTGATCGGTGAGCTATCACGATAAAGTTGCTCCCTTTTCTCTGGAGGACCTTCAAAAAGTTCCTCCATAAACTTTCGGTATTCAGCATCAGACAAATCATACATTTCTAACCAGTCAGTAACAGGTACATAGGCAACTCCAGCCGCAAAAACTTCAGGTTTCTTTGTGAGAGCCATTAGGGTCATGAAGCCACCGTAGGAGCCGCCCATTATTCCAATTTTGGAACTGTCGATTTCAGGCTGTTTAGCCAACCATTTAACGCCGCACACAACGTCCTCTAGGTCTCCGCCTCCAGCGTCAGACAAGTCCATGTTACGGAATTGTGCCCCATATCCCGTGGATCCCCTGAAATTCGGAGCTAAAACAGCAAATCCGCTTTGAGAAATGGATTGCAAGTATGGTGACCACCAATCATAGGTTTGCCACCAAGGGCCTCCATGTGGCCAAACAACCGCCGGATGCGGCGGTGTTCCGCAACCTGCTGGCAAGTACCATGCGTGGATTTTCAATCCATCAGACGATTCGTACCATATGGATTTAGGCTTGGCGAGTTCAGCTAGATTGACTTTGTATTGTCTTGAGGTTAGAGGTGTCACAGTGCGGGATTCGGTTTCGTGCAGGTAGATACAGGGAGGGGTTGACATGGAGGAGAGGAGGGCTATTATGGTTTTTCCGTCTTTGCTGATTCTCGATAATAGATTTGTGCCTTCTGGAAAGGGAAGCTTAGTTTTTTCTCCGTCGAAAGGATGCTCGTACAGATTGCTTCGGCTATGTTTGCTCACGATGTAATACACTTTGTCGCCTGTGGGACCCCAACATATCTTTTGCTCATAAGCTTCTTCCCCTTCTCTGAGGCGTAAGAACAAGTTCTGTTCACCTTGAAAGTCTTGAACAACAACTTGATTCTTGCCTTTTATATCGCTTAGAAATGCTAGTTTTTTATCGTTAGGTGCCCAAGTTGGGTACATCTCTTTAGTTCCGTCTTTGAAATTGTAGTTGATTGTGTCGGTAGGATCGTTTCTGTTGATAACTGTGACTTGCATGTTTTTTGGATCTTTCCCGCCTCCATATTCGGTGCATGCGATCCACTTACCATCGTGGGAATATTCGTCAATGAAGAATGGCGTTTCTTGTTCTTTCAATACGAAGTTCTCGCCAGTTTTTACATTGAGGATTTCGAGGCTGCAAGATTTTTTGGTTGCGTAGCTGCGAGCAACCTCTTTTCCGTTGGGATGCCATTTTGCGTCCCATGTTCTGTACGGGTTCTTGGTGATTTGCTGAGCCTTTTCACCGTCTTTAGATGTTAGAAACAGGTGGTGCAATTCGTTGCCATCCTTGTCTTGAAGATAAACGATGTGATCTCCACTGGGTGATAAAGATCCAAACATAACAGGGTCGTTTCCACTAGTGATCTGTTTTGGTTCAGCACCTGGTTTTGTCTGTAGAACGTAAAGATGAGGAATGCCAGTGAGATTTGAAGAATAGAGGACTGCTTCTCCGTCAGGTGCGAGGTTGACGGAGTAGATGAGAGGAATTTTAAACAAATCTGATATTGAGATTGGCATATGTTATCCACCCAATATTTGAACTAGTATTATTTCCATAATAATTAAATCTTTCACAACACACGCTATTTGCG
>JACUTO010000229.1 GCA_014859755.1 Candidatus Bathyarchaeota archaeon | reverse complement strand
AAGGTGATTTTATGAGTCAAGGAGGAAAACATCGAGGGCGCGGAGCAAATGTTCCCCTCGAAAAAATCGACAGATATCGTTGGCGTATACCCCAGAAATACAAGCCAGGCATGCGAGTTCCCGGCATGGTCTTCGCCGACGAAGGTCTTCTTGAAAAGATAAAAACCGATCGAACCCTTGAACAGTGCGCCAACGTCGCCCACCTACCAGGCATTTACAAATATGCTATCACTTTACCTGACGGCCACGAGGGATACGGATTCCCCATCGGCGGAGTCGCAGCCACAGACTATGAAGAAGGAGTCATCAGTCCAGGAGGTGTGGGCTACGATATCAACTGCGGCGTCCGCCTTTTAACCACAAACCTTTCGGAAGCAGACATTCGACCCCACCTCGCCGACCTCGCTAACACCATCTTCAAAAACGTTCCCAGTGGACTCGGCAGCCGCCGCAAAGACTTTCGCCTAACCATCCATGAGCTTGACCGACTGGTCTCGGAGGGCGTACCGTGGATCGTGGACAAGGGATTAGGCCGACCCGAAGACGTTAAGCACTGTGAGGAAGGGGGATGTATGGAGGTCGCTAACCCTGACAAACTTTCATCCAGAGCTAAAGAACGTGGTCTACCCCAATGTGGCACCCTTGGTTCGGGAAACCACTTCCTCGAAATTCAGAAGGTTGACAAGATTTACAACCCTCGAGTCGCAAAAGCCTTCGGCGTCAATCATGAGGGGCAAGTTACCGTCCTGATTCACTGCGGCTCCCGTGGATTTGGGCATCAAATTTGTTCAGACTACCTCCGCGTCATGGAGCGAGCCGTCCATAAATATAAGATTTCTCTACCAGATCGGGAACTTGCCTGTGCACCAGGCACCAGCAACGAAGCAGAAGACTACTACCAAGCCATGGCCTGCGCCGTCAACTATGCTTTCGTCAATCGTCAAGTGATCATGCATTGGGTTCGCCAAAGCTTCGAAAAAGTGTTCAAGAGGCCAGCGGACGAATTTGGCTTAGATTTAGTTTACGACGTAGCCCACAACATCGCAAAGATTGAGGAACATAATGTAGATGGGAAACGAGTCAAAGTTTGGACTCACAGGAAGGGTGCAACTCGTTCCTTTCCACCGGGACACATGGACGTTCAAGCCGACTATCGACCTGTTGGGCAACCTGTGATCATCCCTGGAAGCATGGGCACCAGTTCATGGTTGTTGGTTGGCGCAGCTAAAGCCATGGAGATCTCATTCGGTTCCACGGCTCACGGAGCAGGCCGTATGATGAGTCGAAAGGCTGCGAAAAGAAGGTTCTGGGGTGGAGACATAAAGAAGGCCTTGGAAGAGCGTGGAATCGTCGTTCGAGCTGCGAGTTCTGTTGTTCTAGCTGAGGAGGCTGATCTGGCCTATAAGGATGTGGACATGGTGGCGGAAGTAAGCGACAATGTTGGAATCGCAACTCGTGTGGTCCGGTTGGTTCCGATAGGTGTTGTTAAGGGATAGGAGTAGGACTTTGAAAGGAGGGAACAGTAATAGAGGAATCTTCTTTCGACACCAGAAGAGCGATCATTTGTTTTCAGTATGTAGAGAGAATTAAGTCTGAATTGATAATCGCAGTCAAGCTTTTGGAGAAACTTGATGAATTGAAGGGAGACGAGCTTGCTGGCGCCGAGAAGATGATGTTATCCTTTTTAGATGCTTTGGCTGGGGAGGCTACTATCGCTCACGGCGTCCTAGGGCTACGAAATTTTGAGGAGGCGAGAAAGAAGATACTTGATGCTACAGGGAAAATATGGTCACAGGATTATCTAGGGGCGACGAATAACATTTCGAAGGCAATATCCTCCATAACCACCAGCGGTAGCAGGGCAATGCAGACGTTGAAGGAGAAAAACCTCCTCTAAGCAGACACCTTCTTAACCTTGAACCATGCGCCGCACTGGGTGCATCGGTAAGCCCCTAGAACTTTGTTAAGCCTCGGATGATCGCATTTCTCTTGTTTCATTTCTCTTACATAAGAAGGAAGTGCCAAACATACTTTTAAATTTTGTCCAAGATTCTGAATCTAATT
>JACUTO010000228.1 GCA_014859755.1 Candidatus Bathyarchaeota archaeon | reverse complement strand
CAGATGGCTTGATTGACGTAGGCAACGCTTTAGGCATTAGAAAAGCATCTGTTGAAGAGCGGATAGAGATTGCCCACGCGTGGATTGTCACTCGGACAGGAGCTTTACTCGCCCTACTCGTTTCACTATGCACGCTGTTGCTCATCTTTTTGGTAAAAACAGAAGCCATTATTCAATGTCTCATAGTAGCTGAGGTCTCAGCAAAACTGGCCATGGTTACATGCGCATGGCAAGGCACGTCGCTACAGAGAGGTAAGGGTTCAATTTTCATTGATTCAATGAAGGAAAGGCACAGTTTATATATAATCTCACTAGCCGCTTCACTGCTCGTGAGCACAATGCTCCTAGGTCTGAACGGCATATTGGCTGTAGCATCAGGTATGGTGGTAGGCGGTTTCTTTATAGTTCTATCCAAGAGAATTTTTGGAGGAGTAACCGGAGATATATTCGGCGCGACCAACGAGATAGCCAGAATGATTGCTCTGTTTGCATTGGTGTGGTAACAATGCGCATTGTAGCGTTGATAATGGCTGGGGGAAGGGGCGAACGTTTTGGCGGAGACATAGAAAAACCAATGATTAAGTTGTTGGGCAAGCCTCTAATCAGGAGAGTTATTGAAGCTACTAAGGCGTCCAAAAGAATCTCAGAAACATACGTGGCAGTAACATCCTATAATCCTCAAACTGCAGAAGAAGCTGCGAAGGCATCGGCGAAGGTTGTTGAAACAAAGGGGCATGGATATCACGCTGACTTGCGAGAAGCCGTTTTGAAGCTTAACCTCAACTGTCCTGTTTTAACGATTTCGTCCGACCTTCCCTTAGTGAACGGAGAGTTTTTGGACGAAATAATCGATAAATACGAAAAATCGCGCAAGCCCGCCTTGACAGTGCTTGCCCCAATTGAAAATTGCCGCAAGTACGGCGTGTATCCCACCTCATTTTACGAGCACGAAGGCAACACATACGCAGTTTCGGGGATAAACATAATTGATGGGGAGCGAATCCTAGAGGAGCAACAACAAAAAGTGATCATTTGCAGGAGACCAGAAGCCATATTTAATGTAAACACTTTTGAAGACTTAGAATCAGCCAAGAACTATTTGTTGCGAAGCAAGAAAACCTCAAAGTGAAACGAAGAATTTTGAAGTTGAGTTTATGGTTTTCTTTCATTTACTTGTATAGAGCTTTCACACGCGAACGGCATACGCATTTTATTAGTTTATAACCGGGCGTCTTCCATCCTTTCTAACAGCTTTACAAGATTATTTATATCCAATGGCATAGTCAATCTATTTGATACTTCATGAAACCGATTCGTCTGCTTCTACTTATCGCTCTATTGATTTCTGCCGTTTGTTTACCCATAGTTTATGTTCACTACAAGATTAAAAATGAGGCTTCTGAGGAAGATTTCTTTTTCGGAGTATCTTTCGGCTTAAACACGACCAGTGAAGCGAAGCTTCTGATAGACAAAGTGAAGGGATACACCAACCTCTTCGTCATAAACTCTTGGGAGATAAGCACCAATGAAACTGCCCTCAACGAAATCTGTGAATACGCCGTAAACGCCAAAATGCACTTCATAGTGTTCTTTGATTTCATCTCCCACATTATTTATCCGTGGCACCTTACGTGGCTGGATACGGCGACGGAAAGATGGGGAAGCAACTTCTTAGGCGTCTACCTTTACGACGAGCCTGGTGGAAGACAGATTGACTGGGGACAATGGGATGATGGGGAATGGACTGCACGCGTCTTTGCGGATGTATCTGACTACAGTGATGCAGCAAATCGTTTTGTCACAAGCATCCCCTCTAGCTGGAGCGTGCAGGATCTAAAGAACAGAGGCATCCCAGTTTTTACTTCCGATTATGCTCTCTATTGGTTCGACTATCTGGCAGGATATGACGCCATATTTGTTGAGTTTGGATGGAACCATAGTAGAGTTCAGCACATAGCTCTCGGCAGGGGGGCAGCAAATGTTCAAGATAAAGATTGGGGCGCCATAATCGTCTGGACCTACAATAACCCACCCTACCTTGCGAGCGGAACCCAGATTCTACAGGACA
>JACUTO010000034.1 GCA_014859755.1 Candidatus Bathyarchaeota archaeon | reverse complement strand
CGCCAGTTTCTTCGTTGTAGAAATCAGCCTCAAGGGGCAAAGTACAGGCAAGACCACCAGCGAGGTCCGCGAGAATCTCGTACTCATGATATATATTTTCTCCAGCCAGTCTTCTTCCCGCATTTGTATACACTGGGTCAGGGATGTACGTTCCAGAGGGCGATTTCACAGCGTAGTGTGCACTGGCTATTCCAGCGGCGTACACAAGTTCTGATAAGCCAATGTATTTAGATAATTTGTCCCGAACATGACTTGTCTTTTCAATGTTGTTACATTCCGCGACTAAGGCGGCGGCACCACCCATTACATCGGTCACCGCGGGTTTACAACCAGTATAACTATGCCTATGAAAAAGTGCAAATAGTAAAGCAAGAGCCCTTCCATATTCCCATTCGCCGCACATGAACACTCTTTCCCAAGGCACAAAAACATCATCAAATATCGTGAAAGATTCCGCGTCTCCAAAATGAGCAACAGGAGCGTCCAGTTTTATCCTCTTGTGCACATATGCAGGGCGAACCACAAGCTTAACCCCCTCTGTGTCGGCGGGAATCGCAAAGGCAACTGCCCAGTCGCCTTCTTCTTTAGTTAAAGTGCGAGTGGGAATAGCGATGATCTCGTCTGCGTAGGGTGCAATAGTGTTGTGTGCCTTGGCTCCGCGAACAACAATTCCGTCATCCCGTTTTTCCACAACCCGCAAATACAGATCAGGATCCTTCTGTTCGTGCGGTCTTTTGATTCTGTCACCCTTCACGTCTGTTTGGGCGCAATTTCCAACTAAATCGTTTTCTTGAAAATATTTCAGAAAGTTGATGAAACGTTCGTAATAGTTGGTATCGTACCGCATATCAAGCAGTTTTGTAACAACGGAAAGGGCGTTCATGGAGTCTATACCCATACACCGTTGAATGCAACCGCCACAACGTTGACAAAGTAGACGAGTCATCTCCTGTTTTTTCAATAGATCTTCCTTACTCTGGTGGATGTGGCAGAAACGGTTGATCTTTTCTCCGGTGATGTGGGACTTGGCGGTGCAGACGTCTTCAAATTCAGGATTATGCGCCATGTCAAATGTTACGCTAACTACATTGATGCCTGGAAGCAGCCGTTCATCCACGTGCCCTACCTTTTCACCACCAATATACACGTTTTTCTTCATCTCTTTTAATCGCTCAATCCATTCTTCCTTCGTTCTAATACCCACAGTTTCCTCCTCCGTTCACAAGATTCTTCTACTTAATACAGAGGACATTTAATTAACTTTTCTTGCACGCAGCAGATGAATCAAACGCCGACTAGCAACACAGCGCATGACGTTAAGTAACCTTTTCTCGAAATTCATAATACCGAATCAATTTGCTGACGGCGTTGGCAGCATCTTCTAGAGTTAAGTAAACAGGTATCCCACCTTCCGAGCATCTATTCTGCTCTTCAAGGAAAACCTGCCAAGAGTGGAGGGATTGACATGAACGGAGGACAGCCGCCACCGGCTTTCCGAGGCTTTTCTTATTCTTTATCAAGACTTCTGTTAGGTCGTGCAAGTTTTTCCTATCCTCCGGAGTTTGAATGCGCCAATCGATTGTCAGATGAACAATCAGTAGATCAATTTGCGGATCAGAAGCCACCAACCTTAAGGTTTCTTCATATTCCGGCACAGCCACTCTATGACCCACAGGACTATCGACCGGATTCTTCACGCTTGTTCCAGCTACAGGGGTGATCTTCTCCAAACGTGCCATAGTGCCCTCCGTGAAACGGGGAACAATCAAACCGGCCTTTTCACAGAAATCAGCCACAGCGACACTAGCTCCGCCGCCAATGCCAACAATTCCCACCCTGCGCCCATTCGGGCGAGACATGTAAGAAAACGCTAGGGCAAGGTCAATCATCTCCCTCAAACTCTCAACCTGAATAGCACCGGTTTGATTGAATAAGGCCGTCCATATGGCATCTGATCCTGCTAGGACACCAGTGTGGGAGGAAACAGCTCTTGTACCAGCTTTAGTCAGACCTCCCTTCAAGATGACCACTGGCTTTGCCATGGCAGTTTCCTTCAAGACCTTGGCGAAACGTCGACCATCTTTGACTCCCTCGATGTAAGCACAAATGATTTTTGTCTCTGAATCCCACGCAAAATACTCCATGAAATCGGTGCTGTCTAGGTCAGAGGCGTTGCCGTAACTCACCAACTTGCTGAAACGGAGACCTCGAACCAGTCCCATGCGGCCGAAATCGCCAGTGTTGCCCCCACTCTGGGAAATAAAACCCACAGATCCACTTTCTTTGGACCGAAATACCCCGAAATTGGATAATCCTATTTTTGGGTGATATATTCCCATGCAGTTGGGACCAATAACGCGGACGTTTCCCGCCCTGGCAATTTCAGCGATCTGAGCTTCCAATTCTATTCTATCCGCTTCCCCGGTCTCGCTGAATCCAGACGTGAAGATATGCACTATTTTCGCACTCTTAGCCACGCAATCTTCAATAATCTTCGGCACTCTGTAGGCTGGAATGGCTACGGTAACATAGTCGATGGGGGCAGGAACATCCCTAAGGTTCCGGTAGCCTTTGAATCCCAGGACGTCGCTGCCGTTCAGGTTAATGGGGTAGACGGCGCCATCGAATTTGAGGTCTACTAGACCCTTGAAAAAATGGTAACCAGCCTTGTTTGGATCTGGCGAAGCGCCAACGACAGCAATGGACCTAGGATTGAAAATTTCATCCAGCACATGTCGTTCTTTGATGAGCATCTTCCCCCAGCAGATTAGAAGGTTTAATGACAAAATTCCATAGATAAATCCTTTTCCTTGAAACTTTCTGAAACTAGTTCATCTTTAGAACTTAGCCGAGAACGGTTGATAGGTCTGCCGAGAATTGACTAAAACCGGTTGAGATGAAAAATGTTTAAATAATATAAATGCTGATAAGCCTCTCTTTCTAATGTCGATTCAAGGTGTGAGAAATGAGAGATGTCGCGATAATTGGTATAGGACACACGAAGTTTGGGAAGGCAGAGAAGACGCAGATCGAGCTTTTCGCCGAGGCAGCGATGCAGGCAATGGAAGACGCAGGCGTAGACAGAAAACAAATAGAGGCTCTGTTCATGGGATCAGTACTCCCGATGTTCGAAGAAGGACAGGGGATGACATCGGCATATTCGGTTTCTGAGTTAGGTTTGGGAAGCATTCCATCGACAAGATTTGAAGGCGCTTGTGCATCATCCACAATTGCCCTGAGGGATGCTTACATGTGGGTTGGTTCTGGACAATACGACGTTGTATTGGCAGGCGGAACTGAGCGAGCTTTAATGATGGGGACACCGTTTGCAACAAGAACTTTTGCGATGGGTGGTCATGCGGCAACTGAAGGCCCAGCTGGACTTACCTTTCCAGGAGTGTTTGCAATGGCTGCAGTGCTCTACTCTAGATTTTATGACATACCGTTAGAGAAGCTGAGAGAGAAAATGGCGTACGTGTCAATAAAAAATCACAAACATGGCGCTCTGAATCCTCTGGCGCAGTGGTACCAGAAATATGGAAACCTAAAAGTCGAAGACGTCTTAAATTCGCGGATGATAGCCGACCCGCTTACGCTTATGGATTGTTGCCCGTTTTCAGACGGCGCTGCCGCCGTCGTACTCTGTGCTGCCGACATCGCGAGAAGGTATACGAATGAGCCGGTTTACATATTAGGAACAGGCCAAGGCTCAGGAGGAGCGTTGGCGAGGTTGGAAGACTTCACTAAGCCAGCATCCAGAATTTCCTCCGCGAGAATGGCTTTCAAAAGTGCGGGTCTCAGTCCGAAGGACATCGATGTTCTTGAACTTCACGATTGCTTCACATCTGCGGAGATAATAGCACTCGAATGCATGGGCTTTTTTGATTGGGGCGAAGCCGCAGACGCAACCGAAGACGGCCAAACCGATTTAGGAGGAAAAATCCCAACCAATATGTCTGGAGGATTAATTGGCAAGGGTCATCCAATAGGGGCTACCGGAGCCTCTCAAGCCTGCATGATCGTTGAACAAATGAGGGGAGCTGCACCCAAGGGAAATCAAGTCGACCCGGTTCCAGAAATCGGAATGACCGACACCTTAGGAGGAGACTTCGGGACGCTTGGCCACATAATACTCGGAAGATCGAGGAGGGGCAAGTAAAAATGGTGGAGAGAGAACCAACGGAAATTAGGGAGCATTATGTTTTAACATCCGCGGACTATGAAAAAGGATTGAAAGAGGGAAAACTGCTCGGACTCAGATGCAAGGAATGCAAACAAATAACATGCCCGCCGATGATAGTTTGCCAAAGGTGCGGTAGCAAAGAACTTGAAAAAACAGAGCTAAGCGGTGAGGGCGAGCTTATGACGTTTACGGTTATAAGAATCCCGCCAGAGGGTTATGAAGCCCCATATATTGTCTGTCTTGTTAAGACGAAAGAGGACCCCTGGATTATCGGGAGGCTTGATTATGACACTGAGAAGATGTCTCAGAAAATGCTTGGAAAGAAAGTAAGGGTTAAAGGCGTATACGCTCATGTTGACAAGTATTCAGGCGGAGAGCATGTGTGCCCAGTGTTTGAGATTTCGCAGTAACATCAAAAACGGCCAAAAACTACTCACTGTGTTCAAGTATTGCAGTAGTCGTGTCAAGGAGATAAACCGAGGAGTTTAACGGCATTCAGGCATAGAATCTTCTCTTTTTCTTCCTCTGTTATATGCTTAGAACCTTTTATTTCAGCAACCATGGATTCTATGCTGACCACGCCTCCGCCTACGGATGGGTAATCTGAACCAAAAAGAACTCGATCAAAGCCAACGGTCCTTCTGACCTTGTCAACAAGCTTCCTGTATGTAACAACATAGGGCACAGCGGCAATATCAAACCAAACGTTCTCATTTTCCTTTCCCAACTCCAAGGCTTCATCCATCCAGACTCCGGGCACCTTAGCGCTGTAGCAACCCATATGCGCTACGATAACCTTCACCTTTTCGAAATCCTGAACTATCGATTTCAGATACTTCGGGTTTGCGTCTTGAGAAAAATGCGGTTGCTCCCAGATATAAGGATCGCATCCAGTGTGATACGTAATGATTTTTCCCTTTTTCTCGCAATATTCAAACAATTTCTCCATATTTTTCTTAACCGTAACGGGGTTGAAAAACTGAAGCGTAGGAATGAGTTTTATTCCCTTCAAGTTGAGACGGTCTATCTCCCTTATCTTTTCTTCCACATAGGCTCGGCTTTTAGATAAATCAATGGATCCGAAGCCAACAAATCTGTCAGGGTGCCTTTTCACAAAGCCAGCAACTTGCTCATTATCGATTCTCGCTAATTCAAGAAAAACTTTCAGCTCTTCTATAACTTTCTTTACGTCGAAAAAATACATGTCTAAGAGACGGTTGTGAATCATTTCTATTATGTTAGGTCTGTCAAGATCGTTGGGATCCACGTCTAACGCTAATAGGACGGCGACATCTACGCCTGCTTTATCCATTTCCGTTAGCAAGTGGTCGTCTGTCATGAGCGTAAATGGATGAAGGTGGACGTCTACAACTTTCTCAGCCATCCATGTTAACTCCTTCCCTGATTTTCTACTCGATATAATTTATCTCATGACAATAAGTCTTCTCTAATAGTCAGGGCGCGCCGCCATTAGAAGCTTCAAACTTGATACACTATTGGGAGTCTGAAACAAGGGCACGTGTGATTTTAGGATATTTGCTCAGCGCTCCTAAAGCTCTCACGCATCGTTCGATGGACGGGTAAACAGGAACCTTGATATCTTCTAGTTGTTTAGTCCACAAATCCACCATGTCCTTAGAGCCTATCAGATTGACTGCAAACGGTTTGTCGGGATATTTTTCTTTGATCTCTTTAATGGAGCCTTCAACATCAAAGGCAAACATTGGTGACGAAGGTAAGACACATACAGCGCAATCAACATTTTCATCTCCCAAGAACCCTCCCAGCGATATTCTTAGGCAATCTTCAGGGCCCACAGACTCGAAGAGCATCTCGCTGTCGTAGGGGTTCTTAACGTTGATCCATGAGGGCAGGTAAGATTCTATGTACTTCACCGTCTCATCAGACAACTCAGGTACCTCTAAACCATATTCCGCGGAATAGTCTGCCGCCATTACACACCCCGCCCCAGTCATACTTACTATTCCAATTCTGTTGCCCTTCGCCAACGGCTGGAGGGCGAAAGCCTTCGCTAAATCCGTCAACTCTTCAAAATCCTTCACACGAATGGCGCCGACCTTTTTACACACTGCGTCGAATATTTCATCCCTCACAGCTAAGGAACCAGTATGAGACATTGAAGCTTGTATACCGGCTTCTGTTCTTCCGGATTTCAGAATTAGAACCGGCTTGTTCTTCGCCGCCTGCCGAGTAGCCTTCAGAAACTTTCGGCCGTCTTTAACCCCTTCCATGTATATGGCAATGACCTCAGTATCTTCGTCATGAGCTAGATATTCCAACGCTTCAGAATCATCTACGTCGGATTTGTTGCCGAGACCCATAACCCTGCTCAGGCAAAAAGGCTCCGCGGATAGTATCCACCAAAAAGCGGCTGCAGCAAACAAGCCAGTTTGGGCGATGAAAGCTACGTTGCCTTTTCTCAACTTGGGGAGGGGCGCGAAGGATGTTGTGAAACCGTTAGAAGTATTAAGGATACCTGTGGTGTTCGGTCCGACGATTCTGATTCCGGCCTTCTTTGCGGTTTCCACAATTTCTCGCTCAAATTTGATTCCTTCTCCTCCGGCCTCACGAAAGCCTGAAGATAATATCACAACGCCCTTAACACCTTTCCTTGCGCAATCTCGCATGACTTGGGGCACAGAAGGCGCTGGAACGATTATTGCAACCACTTCAACTTCGTCTGGAATGAGGTCGACACGAGGATAGGCCTTTAATCCTGACACTTCATCTGCCTTTAGGTTCACCGGGTAGACCTTACCCTTAAAGCCCAAATCTATGAGGTTTAATAGTGCATAATGACCAAATTTGAGAGGGTTGTTTGTAGCACCTACGACAGCCACGCTCTTGGGTTCAAAAAAGAAAGTAATATCGCTTGTTCTTTGCGAAGTCGAGGGCACATCTATCACCTACCTCACAAGAACCTATGGAAGGAGGCTCTAACTAATTTAAACATGTCGGCTCAATTTCCAAATAATCAAAGAATTGATTTAGATTTTAAATGTCTAAAGTTATAAATTAAAAAGCAACAGTGTACTTTTAGGGTTGTGAGCGAATAAAATTGGCTAAAGTTTCCAAAATTACAAAAAGAGACGGACGAATGGTTGATTTCGATCAAACGAAGATAACCAACGCTATCCTTAAGGCTTTGACGGCTGTCGAGCGGAGAGACGGAGACCTCGCAAAAAACCTTTCAAATGAAACTGTGAAGCTCGTCAACGAACGGTTTGAAGGTAAAATTCCAAGCGTTGAAAATGTTCAGGATATCGTCGAGGAGGTTCTCATCAAAAACGGTTACGCCGATGTAGCTAAAGCCTACATTTTATACCGTCAAAAACGCACCGAGATTCGAGAATTCAAAAAGTTCTTCGACGTCGTTGACGACTTGAAGTTGGGAGTCAACGCGATAAAAGTGCTGAAAAACAGATACCTTATGAAAGACGAGGAAGGCGAGGTTATTGAAACTCCCAGCCAAATGTTTCGCAGAGTTGCCAAGGCCGTAGCCAAAGCTGATCTTCTCTACGATGAAAAAGCGGACTTGAAGAAGACTGAGGAAGAGTTTTATCAGATTATGGCGAACCGAGAATTCCTACCAAACTCTCCAACTCTGATGAACGCTGGCACCATGCTTGGGCAACTTTCAGCCTGTTTCGTTTTGCCTGTCGAGGATTCGATAGAAGGGATATTCACCACATTAAAACACATGGCGATAATCCATCAATCCGGCGGAGGAACAGGTTTTTCATTCTCGAAGTTGAGACCCGCCGGAGACATAGTAGGATCCACGAAGGGCATCGCCTCTGGACCAGTGTCATTTATGACCATCTATGATGCGGCTACCAACGTGATTAAGCAGGGAGGACGAAGAAGAGGAGCCAACATGGCAATCTTGGATGTCACGCATCCCGACATCTTAAAGTTCATTGAAGTAAAGTCTAGAGAAGGCGCCCTAACAAACTTCAACATATCTGTGGCAGTTACAGACGAGTTTATGGAGGCTGTGGAAAAAGACGATGAATATAGCCTCATAAATCCTCGAAGTGGAAAGGTTGAAGAGAAGCTGCGTGCCAGACATGTTTTCGATTTGATAGTTGCGAACGCTTGGAGAACTGGAGATCCTGGACTCGTGTTTATTGACGAAATAAATCGCCACAATCCAACTCCAAACATAGGAGAAATTCACAGCACTAATCCTTGCGGAGAACAACCTCTGTTGCCTTACGAATCATGTAATCTGGGTTCCATCAACTTAGCCAAGATGGTTAGGGATGGAGATTTAGACTGGGAGAAACTGAGAAGGGTCACTAGGACTGCCGTTCACTTTTTGGACAACGTCATAGACGTAAACAAGTATCCTATGCCAGAGATTGCGGAAATCACTAAGGCTAACCGGAAAATAGGGCTTGGAGTGATGGGGTTTGCGGACATGCTTATTCGGTTGGGCATCCCCTACGATTCAGAAGAAGCCTTAGCTGTTGCTGAGGAAGTTATGAAGTTTGTTAGCGGAGAGGCTACGAAGAAATCTGCTGAAATAGGTGAAGAAAGAGGTTCCTTCGCAAACTTTAGGGGTAGCCTCTGGGAAAAGAAGGGCTACAAAACCATACGCAACTCAACAGTCACCACAGTTGCACCCACGGGAACCATTAGCATAATTGCTGGTTGCTCAAGCGGGATAGAACCGATCTTTGCCGTAGCCTTCGTTCGAAACGTTATGGAAGGCACAAGATTACTAGAAATACAGCCCACCTTTGAGAAAGTAGCTAGAGAAAAAGGGTTTTACAGCAGGGATTTGATGCTGAAAATTGCGAAAACAGGGTCAATACAAAATCAAGAGGAAATTCCGAAGGAGGTGCGGAGGGTTTTTGTTACAGCCTTGGATATTGCCCCGGAGTGGCATGTGAAAATGCAGGCGGCTTTCCAGAAATATGTTGACAACGCTGTGTCGAAAACTGTGAATCTCCCTCCAGACGCCACTGTGGAAGACGTTAGAAAAATCTACAGGCTAGCTTACAAGCTGAAGTGTAAAGGCATAACCGTTTACAGGTATGGAAGCAAGAGAGAACAAGTTCTGTACGTAGGTCCATTATTAACCAAGGAAATGGTTACTGAAAAACACGTAAGCGCAGATTCCGAATATTCAGGCGGCTGCCCAACCAGTGAGTGCCCCTTCTAACGCTTAATCATCTGCCTTTAGGTTGGAATAGACTGCGCCATTCCTTCTGCTTGGTGAGGTTGGCTAGAGCTTCAGCGTAGATTTTTATCCTTAAGGATTCAGCGTCCTCCGGCGCCACATCTTTTGTGTGATTTTGCCCGACGATTTTGAGCTGTTTTAGCATAGCTATTGCCAATTTTTCAAGATTTTTTGATGAAACCTCAGAAACGTGATGGTACAGTTGGAAGACGCTAAACATCCCCCTCAGATGTTCTAATTGTGTTCGGATGAAGTATCTTTGAACGTCCCGTGGTATGCGAACAGGGTCGATGATGAGTAGAAACGCTATGGGAGTGTAATATTTTTGCAGGATGCCATGTTTCTCCGCCTCGACCTTGTCTATGTGTATGAGCCCAGCATCCATAAGTAGATGCAGATGATAGCCGACGGCGGATTTCGTAATACCTAGCTGCTCAGAGAGTTGAGTTTCTGTCATCGGATATTTGCTTAATAAGCGTAGAATTTCTGTTCGCGTAAAGTCGGCGAGCAAGCTTATAGTTTCAGGGTCATCCACGATATGGACGGCTTTTTTGGGTTCAGACGTGGCCTAAGCCCCTCCGTTATGTGTTTCAAGACTTAGTTATAAGTATTAAGTCGATATAAATTATTAAACCGTTAATAATGTTTAAATAATTAAAACCAGATAACCCCAGCATATTTGTAGGGAGTATTCCAGTTGGTCTTTGAGACAGTAATTGCAGTCGCAGTTCTCATCATAGGAATCGCGCTTATGACTTATTCCAGCGACAAGGCAGTTGAGCACTCGGTAATCATCGCTTCAGCATTGAGGGTTTCTCCGCTCATGATTGGTCTCATACTAGTGTCCCTAGGCACGGATTTGCCAGAGATTGCCAACTCGATCGCCTCATCCGCGTTAGGTCACGGAGACATAAACGTAGGGGACTCCCTCGGATCTGTCTTGACCCAGATGACTTTGGTATTCGGGCTTATTCCCTTCTTAGGCGGAATTTTCAAGGTGAAGAGAAAAGAGATAGCTGTCATCGGAGCCTGCGAGGTCTTAGCGCTTATAATTGCGGTGTCCATAGCTGAGAAGGGTTACATTTCAAGAATGAACGCGCTCTTTTTGGTGGCTAGTTGGCCAATCTTCTTGCTCTTAACTAGAAGCGCCACGGCAAAGAATGCTAAGGAAAAGGAGGAGGTAGTAGCACCTACCGATCGAAGGCACTTATACCACCTCGTGGTAGCCATTCTAGGATTCATAGGCGTTGCCATCGGAGCCTATGCTGTGATACAATCAGTAATTACACTGTCAGCAGTCTTTCGCATTCCCGAGTACCTCATTAGCTTCTTCGTACTCGCGATCGGAACATCTCTCCCAGAGGTCGTGGTCACCTTAATGGCCATCCGCAAGAAACAGTACGAGCTTGCCATAGGAGACGTCATAGGAGCTAGTATTCTCGATGCCAGTGTTTCCATCGGAATTGGGCCGTTAATCTTCCCAATTAGAGAACTATCTGGGGAGCTTGCTATGATCACAGGCTCGTATGCGATATTTGTTTGCATCGTGATCATATCAACGCTTGCACTACGAAAGAAAGTCGACAAGAAAGCAGGAGCGCTGTTCCTCTTCCTATACTTACTTTCCTATACGCTGCTAAGCGTTTAACGTGAAGTCCAAGCATCTTATTTTATATTCCGTCACGTCACGAGGCATAGCGCTCTTCTTAAGATTTGTGCACGGTAACTTTTTGTCTTTCTTTTAAAAACTGGAAAAGCAAAAGAATTTCTTTGACAATTTGTTGAAAGTTTTTCCTCTGTCAGAGTCTAAGTGGGAACATTTTGCACATCATTTGAAGTGTTAAAGCTTTTGTGCTAGATATGACCTAAAATCAGAACAATGCCTCAAAAGAAACATAGGGATACACCGTGGAACCAAGAGAATTAAAAACGACAGCCACCGTGCTACAAGAGTTAGGACTGAGTTACCAAGAGAACCTCGAAGTCATGAAGGGATTCACCAAGGATTTACGCTCTACCAAGAGCTTATGGGGAGATGGCGACAAGTCAAGGCTCGTCAAAATTGGCTTAACCATAATAGCTTTTCCAGAGCCCACCCCAATAAGCGAAACTCTAGGCGCCTTTGTGTTATCTTTAGGAATAATTCAGAATAAAATGAAAAAATCAGCTTTACACATAGAGGACATATACAACACTTTTCAAGATGTGAATAGAAATTTACTGAGAATTAGACAAGAATTAATTTAGCGATTGATTCTTTTTCCAGACAGCCCATTCCAGATTAAGTGTTAGAAAAGAAGCGCACAATGTTCAAAAAAGTTGGGAGGTTAGGTTCTGGCGGCTGCTTTCTCCAGCGCAACGACACCGGGCAACTGCTTTCCCATGAGAAACTCTATGAGGGCCCCTCCAGCAGTGCTTATGTAGGATATTTTGTCTGCCAACCCAAGTTCTTCCACAGCTGCAACCGTGTGTCCTCCGCCAACTAGCGAAAAGGCCTCAGAAGCCGCTGCTGCCTCAAAGACTTTTTTGGTTCCCGCCATGAATTCTTTGTTTTCGAAAACTCCCATAGGACCGCTAATCACGATGGATTTGGCTTTTCGTATTAATTCGCCGTATTTTTTAGCGGTTTCTGTTCCAATGTCATAGATGGCATTGTTTGTGGGAAGCTCATTAACTGCGATTTCCTTCCTCTTTTGTTCCACGTCAATGGCTAAATCCACAGGAACCATAATTGCCGCAGGGTATTCTTTCATCAGTTCTTTTATGCCAGGCACCAAACCCATTAGTCTCTTCTTTTCCAAAAATTGCATGTTCGGTTTCCCGAGGTCAACGTTCTTGGCTACAAGAAATATTTGACCTATGACGCCACCGGTTAAGATGTAGTCAGCAATGTTGTTCTTAAGCACATAACGAGATATTTCCAAGGAGTCGTCGCCTTTCACCCCTCCCATGACGAAAACACACGGCTTTTCCGGAGCCTCCAAAACCTTCTTTAAAGCCTTGAGTTCCCTCTCCATTATTCGACCAGCAACGCTGGGTAAGACAGCGGTGAATCCGACGATTGAGATGTGGGCTCGGTGGG
>JACUTO010000033.1 GCA_014859755.1 Candidatus Bathyarchaeota archaeon | reverse complement strand
TTTGGTTTGACGCTTGAAGGCTAGGCTATGCTTGAAAAACTTACAACGTAAAAGTGGCAAGATCTGTTAAATTTTCGGATAGAACAAGACTTTGAAGAATGTTGCGCGCGGTCGCCGTTCCGCAGAGACAAATATGCGCATGCGTTTCTCCGTCTGTTCTAATTCGTAGAACCGTTCTGTTCTAATCTATAGAATTATTAGGGTAAAAGAGAGACTTTTCTATGGGTTAAGTTTGCGAAGAGTTTCCATCGGAATCGTCTTTTTCCTTTTAGTCCTTTTTTCTGTTTCATTCGTCTACGCTGACAGAGGTTTGATCACCGTTTCCCCTGAGGTTTCGGTGTATGAGCCGGGGCAGAAAGCGATCGTAGCGTGGAACGGAGAGCAAGAGATTCTGATACTTTCAACGGATGTAACCTCAAGCAGTGAAACTTTGGTGTTGGAGTTGCTTCCGCTTCCCTCTGAACCAGACGTGTCGGCTGCGAGCTTTCGATCCTTCGAGGAAATCCAGAGGTTGATCTGGGAGGAGGGTGTAAACCTGTATCGCGGTAAAAGCTATGGTGAGATTCAAGCTGAGAGCGTGGAAGTTGTTTTCCACGAGGAGATAGGTACTCACGACATCACGGTTGTCAGGGCAACAAAAGCCGGTGAACTGGTTGATTGGATTGATGATTTCCTACAGTCGAACAGCGTTAATGAAACTGTTTCCTTGGGAGACTTCGAACCCGTCGTGAAGGATTACATGGGTCGGGGTTTCCGTTATTACGTTTTAGACTTGATAACGGTTACCCCTGATGAAAGGAGCGTTGACCCGATACTTTACTGGTTCAGGTCAAGCTTTCTATACTATCCACTCGTGATCACAAGCCCTGTTCCAGGAGAAACGGAGATAACATTGTTCCTTCTAACCGAAGGAAAAGTGGATAAGGACTACCAGCCTATGCGAAAGGCATACTACGAAATTCCGGGGAAAAACTGGAAGCCTATAGAATTTGTGCTTTCGAAAGGCGACTTATCCAAGATAGACCTTAGAATCGGAGAATTGTTCGAGGATGGGGCGTGGCTAACCGTTCTGAAGTATGATGGGAACCTGAGCTGGCTTACAAGGGATCTGATGATCTCTGAGGAGGCTCTTAATCCCGCTACCACAGTGGATGTTGAGCTAATCCTGCCCTCCACGCTGATCGCCCTGTGCATCCTACTCGGCGCAGCGTGCACGTTAGCTGGTGTTGTCTGCACGCTTCTGATAACGCGCTCAAAGAAGGAGACAGCCAAAACTGGGTGACGTGCGCGCATTATTTTTTCTCAAAAAAACATTTAAGTTTTTATATCAAAAGATAAAATATGTGCAGGTGCATAATTCGTGTTTTTACTCAACCGATTTCAGACAGAAAAGCACCAAGGAAGATGGTGCTCCGGCCGGGATTTGAACCCGGGTCGGCGGCTTTCTCCGCTCTTTTTTGAGAGGGTCGAGAGGCCGTCATACATGGTCCCTTTCATGTTTAACCTGGCTATACTACCGGAGCGTCATGACTACAGAAACCGTTTCATCCTTAAATTTTTGGTGTTTAAAAATAGTCTAGCCAAAATAGAAGATGGAAGTGATTTGCCAGCATTCTCAGTATTCTTCAGGCATTTCAGGCATTCCAGGCGCTTTTCCTTCCTTAGGTTTCGTTGCGGCGATCACATCGTCGATTCTTATGACCATGGACGCAACTTCGGTGGCTGACTTCATTGCTTGCTCCTTCACCTTTAACGGTTCAACCACTCCCTCTTTGTACATGTCAACGATTTTGCCTGTGAAAACGTCGACGCCCATTAAGTGTCCCTTAGCCTTGTCATGAGCAGCCCTTAATCCGACGAGGATGTCTATGGACTCGAGGCCGGCGTTTTCAGCTAGGGTTTTCGGCACGATTTCTATGGAATCAGCAAAAGCCTCTATAGCCAGTTGTTCCCTACCGCCAACCTTTGTCGCATAGGAGCGAAGAACCTTTGCAATTTCAGCTTCGATGGCCCCTCCGCCAGCAACTATCTTGTTGTATTCAATCACATCTGCAACTACTGATAGGGCGTCGTGCATGGCCCTCTCTGCTTCATCAACCATTCTTTCGAGACCAGCGCGGATGAGAACCGCAACAGAGTGTGGATCTTTGCATTTCTCCACAAAAATCATTTTGTCTTCGCCGACTTTGCGTTCTTCCACCAGCCCCGCTTTTCCCAAGTCCGTATTCTTTAAATCGTCTAGATTCGTGATGACCTTTCCTCCCGTAGCCCTAGCCAGCTTCTCCATATCAGATTGTTTAACCCTCCGGGCGGTTATGACGCCCTCCTTAGCTAGGAAGTGTTGAGCCATGTCGTCGATGCCCTTTTGACAAAAGAGCACTTTTGCGCCTGAGGCTTTGATCTTTTCAACCATATCCTTGAGCATCCGAGTTTCTTTGTCTAGAAAGGCTTTCATTTGGGTGGGATCGCGTATCCTGATTTCGGCGTTGAACTCGGTTTTCTCGACTTCCAACGGACAGTCAAGCAAAGCTATTTTTGCGTTTTCGACGCGTTTTGGCATGCTGGCGTGGACCACTTCTTTGTCAACGACTATGCCGCTGACAAGTTGGGTGTCGAAGAGACTCTTCCCTTCTTTCTTTATGATTTGGATGTGATCTATGTCAGCTATTCTTTTCTCGCCCCTCTGCTCGGCTATTTGTTTCACGGCGTCTATGGCGATTTCAGCTAGTTGATCTCGTGCAGCACCTACAGCCTTACTTCCCATGGAAGTCACGGCAACTTTTTTCAAGGTTGCACGGTCTTTAGGGTCAACCGTAATTCCCACCTTGTCTAGGGCCTCTACTGCCTTTTGAACCGCTTTCCTATACCCGCCCACAATAACCGTTGGATGAATATTCTGATCCAGCAATTCCTCAGCTTTCCGCAGTAGCTCTCCGGCTAGTATTACCGCGGTTGTGGTTCCGTCGCCAACCACGTCGTCTTGGGTTTTGGCGATTTCCACCATCATTTTTGCGGCTGGGTGTTCTACGTCGATTTCGTCGAGGATGGCGGCGCCGTCGTTGGTTATTGTTATGTCTCCGAGACTGTCGATAAGCATCTTATCCATGCCCCTAGGCCCTAGAGTTGTCCTTAACACCTCGGCGATGATTCGAGCAGCCATAATGTTGTTTCTTTGTGCGTCTCTGCCGCGTCTGCGTCCGGTTCCCTCTTTAAGAATGAGAACTGGCTGTCCCGCTTGCGTAGTTAGGTAGGCCATACAAATCCTCCTAAAGTAAAGTCTAATCTATCTACAGCAGTTTTCATCTAGGATATAAACTTTTTTCACTAATCAACGGGTTACGATTTGTTTTTCTGAAAATGTGAAAAAAAGGAAGTGAAGATTGTTTATTTTTCCATGACTATTCTCGTTGCCTCTCTGATGTCTTTGGCTTTCACAGTTTTTCTTCCGGTGTGTAAAGCCAGCCGAACGGCTTCATTCGCTATTTTGATGCCTACTTCCTCGAGTTCCTTTGCCAGCGCTTTTGCAGCTGCCTCGCTTACTCTACTTGCTCCCGCTTTCTTGCATATCCTGTGCATAGGAGCTACAGCCAATTCAGGATTTACCATATAACCCCCTCGTAGCCTCCTTTTTTCTTTAAGCCACTATTTAAGTCTTTCATTCTAGTTTAAACCTCTAATTCTCCCTTTTTCATTTTTAATATCGTTTTCTGTTTGTAGATTTTGGAATGTTTAGTGCGGGAGACCCTCTACAAATTTAGGGCAATTGAAAGATTTCTTTGGCGTTTTCTGTAGTTGCTTCTGCCAGTTCATCCACAGAAATTCCTTTAAGCTTTGCAATTTTTTTAGCTATGAAAAGGAGGAAGGCTGGTTCATTTCGTTTTCCTCTAATTTCTTGGGGTGCCAACCAGGGGCTGTCGGTTTCGAGAAGAATCTTGTTCAAGTCTATGCCTTTGGCAATTTGATGTAGTTTGTGGGAGTTTGGGAATGTAACGGGTCCTGCGAAGGATATATAAAAATCAGACTTGATGTATTGTTCAGCCATTTCTCTGCTTCCTGAGAAGCAGTGCATTATACCCTTTATTCTTCCTTTGAATTTTGACAGCATTTCGAGAGTGTCGGCATGAGCTTCTCTGTCGTGGATTACAACGGGTAACCCCAGCTCTTCGGCCAGAAATAGTTGAGCTTCGAAGGCTTTTTTCTGGGCTTCTCTAGGAGATAGGTTTCGATAGTAGTCTAGCCCGATCTCCCCGACGGCTACAACCTTTTGATTTTCAGAAAGTTTCCTTAGTTTATCCAAGACGTTTTCGTTCAACTGACTGGCGTTATGGGGATGAATTCCTACGGTTGCGTAGAGACCCTCGTGCTTTTCGGCCAATTCAATGGCTTCTCTGCTGCCATCCAAGTCAAATCCAATGTTCACTACGTATTTCACGTCGACTTCTCTGGCTCGACTTATCACCTTTTCCCGGTCTTTGCCAAAGCTCGCCCATTGAAGATGAGCGTGGGTGTCGACTAACATGTTTAAGCCTTTTTCAAGGGCTAGCGTTTACGCATTAGAGCTTGGAGAGTGCGTTTGAAGATTTCGAAGGTGTTCTTGTCGTAGAGGCAGTAGACCACTTTTTCCAGTTTCGTGGGGCCCTCTAGATACGCTACTGTGGTTGAAAGCATTATTGTGGCGCATCGGTCTTTTGGAAACCCGAATATTCCCGTGCTTACAGCTGGAAACGCTATGCTTTTCAGATTGTTTTTGTCAGCTAGGATTAGAGAGTTTAAGGTGGCGTCCTTAAGTTTTTCATCTTCGTGTTCTTCTCCGTGTCTTGGACCAACGGCGTGGATTACATATTTCGCCTTGAGGTTTCCCCCGGTTGTTATCACTGCTCCGCCTACATGGGTTCCTCCTACCTTGTTGCATTCTTCTTGGATTCTTGGTCCGCCTTTCCTTCTAATGGCTCCGGCTACTCCGCCGCCGAGCTGTAGGGCGGTGTTTGCAGCGTTAACTATGGCGTCGGCGTCTAGGTCGGTTATGTCGCCTTCCGTCAGTTCTAGGATGGTTTTGTTGATTTTGGCCTCCATGTTTTGACCTCCACATTAGTGAGAACTAGATTCTGGTTATTGAGTAGATTTTAGCCTAGTGCTTTCTTGAGCTGAGAAATGAAAGTTTCTTCGTCTTCAGCTATGCGTTTTTTCACTTCTTTCCATGTAGCCGAACAGTTCTTGTATTCTACTCTCATTATGTCATGAATAATCCGATCGATCTGCTTCTTGTTTTCGTCGGTGACTTTGATTCCAGCTTTATCGAAAAAATCGCGGAGATGTCGGAAATAGCAGGTCAAAGGTTTCACCGATTAGATTAGTTACTGAACTGCCTCAACCTTGACTATTCCAGGTATCTTTTTCTTGAGAAAGTTTTCGACTCCCCATTGAAGGGTCATAGTTGACATTGGACAGCCGGCGCATGCTCCCTTCATTTTCACTTTCACGATGCCATTCTGTACTCCCACGAGTTCTATATCTCCGCCGTCAGCTTGCAGTTGGGGTCTCAATTCTTTGAGGGCTTTCTCCACCTTGTCCTTAACTGTCTCTTTCATCGTATTCACCAACTACGTTTTGTGGAGATTAACTTAAATATCTTACATTTTTCACTCACAAGACCATGCGTAATGGCTTTTGATTCAAATAAGGAAATCGTCGTAGACCCAATTGACACTTTTACTTTCACTGAGGTCTGTTCAAGATATTTTTGTTCGTTGCGTCGCTGGTCTTTTAAGCACTTTAAGGAAGCGAAAATTGGTGAGTGGTTGGAGAGAATTCGTTACCGAAGGGCGTTTGAGGATGTTCTGAGACAGTGTCAGGAGGCAATGGAGAGGTTTGAAGGTTCAGAGGAAACACTAAGGCATATCCAACGCGTAGAAGAATCCTTGAAAAGATTGGTGACCGAAACAAGCTAGCAGAAAGGTTTTTAGCCTCAAGTGAAACTGTCACGTATTAACAGTGAAATCAAGGGGTGACTATGAGACTCGTCGACGTCAACATTCACCTTTCAGATGATGAATACGACCATGCGCGTGCGTTGTCTAGGGGGATTAGAGATATTATTAGGCGCATGCCCCTAACAAATTTGCTAACAGAGACCGATGGACCTGTCCGTTTTAGAGGTCCATTTAAAGGCAAGATGACTGCGCCTTCATTTATTCTCCTCGTCGTTGAAGCCCTAGCCCAGTTGAAAGAGAAGAAAGAAACCGAGGTTGCTGACCAAAATTTCCAGAACTTCGCCAACTTTTTTGAAGTAAGAGGCGTAAGGGATAAAAGGTATGAGGAAGGGACAATTGGTGTCTAAGGGGAAAGGAAACAGTTTAACCATGGAGGGCAACTGAAGACTTGGGCAAAGTGCGAACTGAGCATGTAAAGCGGATGGCTCGAGAATTGGTGGAGCGGTTTCCAGACAAATTCACAACAGACTTTGAAAACAACAAAAAACTCGTGAATGCTCTTACCAACATTTCTTCAACAAAACTGAGAAACAGAATAGCTGGCTACACGACTAGATTAATAGCCATAACATACGGTGCTGGAGCTCCCGAATCAGAGGAAGAAATAGAATGAAAAAGACACTTGCCATAGTTTAAGCCGCTTTTTACATTGAGAAAAGTAACTTTTCAACACCGAAGCTTTCTCAAGGGATAAGTTTACGGAAGACATAGGTAAAGTTGGAAAGGCGTACAGCAGCTGACTAAAAAGAGAACCGCTGAAAGAGAAAGGAGTTAACGGATGACCGCTGCACGCCTCCAACTCCTAGAAGTAAAAATGGGAGAGATACTATAAAAAGAAGACTATCAGACCACTGATGTGAGTGGACGAAAAATTATAGAAAAAAGACAGAAATGATCTGAACTGTTGTAAAATTTGGACAAAATTCAGCGATCACGTTGGTCATTAACTTTCTATTTTCTAACTTCTCCAGCGGCTTTTTTGACTTCGTCAATTGCTGTCGCATCCTCTATGGTGGAGTAATCTCCAAGCGATTGGCCGGTTACCACGGCCTTTATCAGTCTTCTCATGATCTTGCCGCTTCTCGTTTTTGGAACCTTACTTACGAAAAGGATGTTGCCTATCACTACAATTGGACCCAGAGTTTTCCTCACAACTCCTCTGAGCGTATCCTTCAATTCATCACCGGGTTGATGCCCTGGTTTCAGGACCACAAAGGCGCAGGCTACTTCTCCCCTCATTGGATCTGGTTTCCCTACCACCGCCGCTTCTGCAACAGCTGGATGGGAAAGTAACGCGCTTTCAATTTCTATGGTTCCAATTCTATGAGCAGCTATCTTGATTACTTCGTCAACCCTGCCAAGAAACCATATGTATCCATCCGCATCTTTTATGGCTCCATCACCTGTGTAGTAGCATCTAGGTATTCTGTCCCAATATTCTGTAGCGTATCTATCCTTATCCCTCCAGATGGTTGGCGTTAAACCAGGGAAAGGTCTTCTAACGACAAAGTTTCCTTTTGCACCCACAGGAAGAGATTTCCCCTCGTCATCCACGATGTCAGCGTCGATGCCGGGCAAGGGAATGGTTGCGGATCCCGGTTTTATGGGAAGCATGGCAATTCCGTAGGGGTTTCCAACCATGGGTCCACTGCTCTCTGTCTGCCACATGTGATCGATTACTGGTATCCTATCTTCGAAAACCGTTTTTTGAAGCCATTCGTGAGCGGGAGGGTTCAGAACTTCTCCAGCGCAGACCACTAGCCTCACAGAGCTTAGATCGTGCTTTTTAGGCCATTTATCCCCGTATTTCATTAGTGCTCTAGCGCCTGTCGGGGATATCCACATCTGCGTTACTAGGTTCTTCTCCACTACTTTCCACCATACGTCTGGTGTTGGATAGTCTGGAACTCCCTCGTACATGATTGTTGAACAACCGAAGAGTAGGGGCGCATAAACAACGTAGCTGTGACCTACGATCCAGCCTATATCCGAAGTAGACCACCACACGTCGGTTTCCCTCATGTCGTAGACCCACTTGCCCATAGCGTAAATGTAAACCTGATAGCTTCCGTGAGGCTGAACCGTGCCCTTAGGCTTTGCCATGGTTCCAGATGTATAAAGAATGAAAGCCAACTCGTCAGACCGCATTGGAACAACTTCTGCGCTTGTTCCCTTACCTTTGTCAAGGGCTTCCTCCCAATATATGTCTCTTCCCCGCGTCATGGGTGGTTCTTCTGGCTCCCTCTTCAACACGATAACCTTTCTAACACCCTTAACCCCCTTCAGGGCTTGGTCCACTACTCCCTTCAGGGGAACCGTTTTACCTTTTCTGTATCCTGCATCCGTGGTGACAACGATCTCGGACTCCGCGTCTACTATTCTGTCAGCTAAAGCTCCATACCCGAAGCCTCCGAAAACAACCGAGTGTATGGCTCCGATTCTGGTAGTGGCTAACATAGCGATGATGGCTTCGGGAATCATTGGCAGGTAAATGGTTACTCTATCGCCTTTCTTTACGCCCAAGGCCTTTAACGCCGCTGCAAATCTTCTTACCTCGAAAAGTAATTGATTATACGTCAAAACCCTGGTTGTTTCTTTTTCTCCATTTTCCCAAATGATAGCCGCCCTGTTTCCTTTTCCCTTCTTCACGTGATAATCAACACAGTTATAAGATAGGTTAGTTACACCGCCTTTGAACCATTTGAAAAAGGGGTAATTCCACTCAAAAACTTTGTCCCAAGGTTTGAACCAGTGAAGTTCCTGGGCAACTTCACCCCAAAAACCTTCAGGATCGTCCAATGCTCGTTTCAGCATCCACTTAAGATGGGGTGGATATTCTATTCGCTTTGGTTCTTCCATTGCAAAGACTCCTTGAGGTTGTCACCATTGTAATATTCCTTTAAATACGTTTCTTACAGCTAGCCTACGGGAAAACAAGCCTAAGAAGCTACGGCATCTTTTATAATCACTTACGTATTCCATACTATAAACTGAAGATATCTACAGAAAGGGAGGCCACCTAAGTTGTCGATAATGAATAACTATCGAAAAGGCTGGGCTTTACGCTATCTCAGAGAAGCAAAGGCAGAATTGACTGCGGCTCAAAAAACGCCATACATGGCGCCAAGTTTGATCTTTGAAGCCTTGAGAAAGGCTCAAGCAGCCATCTATTATAGCCTAGGAGAACCCACTTTTATTGCGACAATAGTCCACGAAACCCTTTACACGAAACAGTTTGTTGAAGACCCGATCTTGAAGTTTCTTGTTGAAATTGAAAGGACGGTTCAACAAATAGCGCAAAAACCGAGATCGGATAGCGAAACGGTGATGGAACAAGTGAACGGCCTCGTTCAACTAGCGTCTGAAATAGTAGAACTTTTCACGGGCGAAAGCGCCTAGTTGATCGGATAGAGTTGATATGGTTATAAATGTGGAAGTTAAGTTTCTAGGGGTATTCCGACAGTTTTCTGGAAGAGACCGGGTTCTTGTGAAATTGGAAAAACCCGCAACTGTAGGAAAAGCAATCGAGAAACTTACCGAAGCTTTTTCATCTGAGTTCAAGCGAACGTTGGTTGACCCAGAGCTTGAGGACCCTCGCCCAAACGCCCTCATTCTGGTTAATGGAAAGGAAATCAGCGTTTTACAGGGACTTGAAACCGAGGTTGAGGACGACGACGAAATTGTTCTAGTTCCAGTGTCCCACGGCGGCTAACCGCGTACACTCCAGCGGCTTACATTCAAAATCTTTGTTAATCCATAAATATATGAGAATAGACAGAAAGGATGTTGGGATTCAAACATGTCGATGTCGTTCTATCCCGAGCCCATACCAGGCGAAGTGGCAATCGCTCGCAGAAAGTACGGAGAATACTACCAACTTGGCATTTGGCCTTACTACCCTGACATACCCCTATTCCAAGTTTTGAAAACTACGGCTATACTCGATCCAGACAAGTTTGTCATACTACACCCCAAAAAGATGACAATGAAGGAGCTTGATACCCTTAGCGACAAACTTGCCGCAGCACTAGCCGACCTTGGCGCGAACAAGGGAAACACCATAACTTTGTACATGTGGAACTCCCCAGAATTTGTCATAGCCTTCTTCGGAATCTTGAAGACCGGAGCCACCGTAACAGCCTTGGACCCCTCATGTAAGGAGAAAGATGCCCAGCATCAGCTCGACGATTCAGAATCGATAATGGTGATAGCTGACGAAGAACAGTATCCCGTAATAGAGAGTATTCGAGAAAAGTTGCCAAGGCTAAAGAACGTCATTGTTGTTGGAGAAAAAAGACGTCCAGAAACATATCTCTTCAGAGAACTCATAGAAAAGCATCCTCCTAATCCGCCAAAAGTGAAAATCAACCCGAAAAAGGACTTAGCGGTTCTCCAGTACACCGCCGGCACAACCGGTCCTCCAAAGGGTTGCATGCTCACGCACTACAACATAGTGAGCAACATGTTCCAATTGGCCCTTACCCACGGATTGGAAGGCACAAGGGACGACATAGTCCTGGCTCATCTTCCATTCTACCACATCTACGGAATGACAACCCTAATCTGCGCCTCTGTTTGCTTCGGCCTCAGCATAGTCATACAGAAACGATTCGACATGGAAGAGTTCCTCGAACTCGTCCAAAAGTTCAAAGTAACGGTCGTCAGCACGGTTATGCCCGTGCTCACCTTGCTAACACAGTTTCCAGACTTCCTTAAACAATACGACTTGTCGTCTCTTCGTTATATCAGCAGTGGAGCCACACCAATGGTTCCTGAAACCGCAAGAAAATTCGAGAAATTGACTGGCGTAACTGTTACCCAAGGTTACGGCTTAAGTGAAACCTCGCCAGTCACCCATACAAATCCTCTGTGTCAGATAAAACTGGAATCTGTTGGTCCTCCGGCCCCTGACACTTTACAAAAAATCGTGGACATAGAGACCGGCACAAAAGAGCTTCCGCCTGGAGAGGTCGGCGAAATCATCATCAAAGGACCCCAAGTTATGATTGGCTATTGGAAAAGGCCTAAAGAAACTGCGGAGGTTCTTAGGAATGGCTGGTTCTACACAGGAGATCTGGGAAAAATCGACGAGGACGGTTACCTCTACGTTGTTGACCGCAAGAAAGAAACCATTAAGTACAAGGGCTTTACGATTGGACCAGCCGAGCTTGAGGCGGTACTCCTTGAACATCCAGCTGTGGGTGACTGCGCTGTCGTAGGGAAGCCTGATCCTGTGGCTGGGGAAATTCCGAAGGCTTACGTTTCACTGAGGGGCGGAGCTAAAGCCACCGAGGAGGAACTCATCAAATTTGTGGAAGAGAGGGTTGCGGGATACAAGAAGATTAAAGAAGTGGAATTTGTGGATGTGATTCCGAGAAGCTTAGCGGGTAAAGTTTTGAGGAGAGAGTTCATCGAGAGGGAGCGCAGGCTAAGCCAAAAAACTTGATGGGAATCATTAGAAACCTCAAGAAAGAGTCTTTTTCGCCTTCTTTTCCTGCTCCTCAAGCATACGTTTGAGACGTTTCTCCATTTTCAACTCGTGAGCGTGTTCTTCAGGAGGGGGAGGCAACTGTTTCAAATATTCTTCTATATCCGTCGTCTCGGTCTTCTTCGGTTTCTTTTGCCTTTTCTCTGTCTCAGCCATGTTGCGTTCTCCCCTAACCCTTTACTTGTTGAACACAATGCATAAATTTTTCGTGAAAGAACTAAGCGAGGAGGACTTGACATGGAAAGTTTACTGGAGCTTATTAGGGGAAGAAGAAGCATTCGAAAATTCACGCCTCAAGAGGTCCCTATCCAAGAGATTGAGGAACTGTTGGAGGCTGCAAGGTGGGCTCCATCCGGCGGCAACGCCCAGCCTTGGCAGTTCGTTATAGTCACCGAAAGAGAAACTGTCGAAGCCTTGAAGATGGTTTCTCCGGGTTTGTTCGGTGAACCCCCCGCTATAATTGTCATGTGCTTTAACAAAGACAGGATTCAATCGACCTCTGAACTTCACTACGTGGATTTGGGGGCTGCCCTCCAGAATCTCCTTTTGATGGCTTACGCTAAAGGTCTAGGTTGTTGCCCCATTGCATCCTTTGACGCGGAAGCAGTGGCTGAATTGCTATCTCTTCCGAGCCAAATTCAACCGGTTCTCCTTGTGATATTGGGTTATCCGGACGAGGATCCTTCTCCTCCGCCGAGGTTGCCCTTAAACAAACTCATAGTGGAGAGGATTTGATGTTGCGTGAAGGAGAGAAATCGGGTGACGAATACCTTTTCGAGATAGGGGCCTTTCTCATCAGCAGCGCCAAAGGATGCCTATGGGAGCCGAAGCTTTACGGACCTCTGAGGCTTTTGACCGCCTTCTCCAAGATAGCGCTACTACCAGACTATGTGCCATGTCTAAAGCGAGACGAATTCCTCCTTAACCTGAGAGAGGAGATCGAGGAGAAAATCATCCCCCTAGTTGTTTCCGACCCGGAAAAATTCGAACAACTCATCAAGGACCTCGGCATGAAACTCGCTAAAGAGATAAAGAAACGAAAAATAAAGTAGAGAAAG
>JACUTO010000032.1 GCA_014859755.1 Candidatus Bathyarchaeota archaeon | reverse complement strand
TCTCCCAGAAACAGATAAATAGTAATTAAGCGGGCTGTTCTATACCGAACTAGTCAGTGATCGCGATGAAAACACCCAAGGAAATCACCACATACTGCCCAAAATGCAATAACCATCAACCTCACACGGTTTCCCTATACAAGGCTGGAAAAAGAAGGGCTTTAGCCAAGGGCGAAAGACACCACGAGCTACGCGAAAAGAAGGGATACGGTGGACAAAAATTTTCCCGCCAACGAAAGTTTGCCAAAACAACTAAAAAACAAACGTTGAAGCTCAAATGCAAAACCTGCGGATACACACGACATAAGAAGGGAATACGCCTTAAAAAACTGGTTATCGAGTAGAGGAGGAAAGAAAATGAGTGAATGGGAAAAGGTTATACCGAAACCCGGAAGCAAGTTCCTTCGAGTAAAATGCCCTGACTGTGGAAACGAACAACTCGTTTTCAGCCATGCCACAACCATTGTTCACTGCAACGTTTGTGGAGCGATACTCGCAGAACCCTCTGGCGGAAAAACAACAGTCAAGGGCGAAATCACCGCTGTACTGGATTAAAAAATAAGTGGGGAGAAAATGGAGTTCAAGAAACGTGAGTGGCCTGATGTAGGCGACTTGGTGGTTGCTACAGTTGTGGGAATAACAGACTATGGTGCCTACGTTAGATTAGATGAATATGACAAGGAAGGTTTGCTACATATATCTGAAGTTGCTTCCCGCTGGGTAAGAAATATTCGTGTTTTTGTGCGTGAAGGACAAAAGGTCGTATTGAAAGTTTTGCGGGTCAATGCGGAAAAAGGCCACGTTGACCTCTCGCTAAGAAGAGTTACAAAACGTGAGAAAAAAGAAAAAATTCTGTCTTGGAAACAAGATAGAAAAGCAGACACCCTGCTGCGAAGCGCCTCTGAAAAGTTAAACATCTCATTTGAAGAAATTTATGAAAAAGCAGGAGCCTTAATTGAAAAGGAGTTTGGAGAGCTACATGAGGGGCTAGAGAAAACAGCAAAAGAAGGAGCTGGCGTTCTATTAAAGCTAGGGGTCCCCAACGACATTGCGGTCACCCTAGAGGAAATCGCAAAGGAAAGAATCAAGATACCATTAGTGAAAGTAAAGGGAATCCTAGAGCTTCAATGCACGAAACCGAACGGAGCGGTTCTCATTAAGGAAACCTTGTTGAAAGCTCAAGAAATTGGAGAATCTCGAGGAACAAATGTTCGCATCTACGTAGTTGCACCGCCGAAATATCGCGTTGAAGTTTCAGCTGAGGATTACAAAAGCGCGGAAAACGCCTTGGAGAAAGCTACAAAAACAGCTCTAAAAAACATAGCAAAAATCGGCGGAAAAGGCGCCTTCAAAAGGGAAAAATGATGGTTTGGCTGCTTAGAAAATGTGAAAAATGCAAAGAATATACGCTGAACCAAGAGAGATGCCCCTATTGTGGAGGTAACTTACGCATACCGCATCCAGCTAAATTCTCGCCTGAAGATAGATATGCAAAATACAGGCGAGCAATGAGAGGTTTGGTTTAGAATGAAAACAACGACCATTAAGGAATTAACGAAAATCGAGCTGAAAAACCCAATTCTAATAGAAGGGCTTCCCGGATTAGGAATGGTCGGAAGGATAGCCACGCGATATCTTGCTAAGCAATTAAAAGCCAAAAAACTCGCGAGATTATATTCCCCTCACTTCCCCTACTACGTTCTCGTAAACAAAAAGGGAAGTGTTAGGCTCCTCCGCGGAGAATTTTTCTTCTGGAAAAATGAGGCTGGAGAAAACGACTTTATCTTCTTTACAGGGGATAGCCAAGCGCAAACAATTGAGGGGCAGTATGACGTAGCTGGTTGTATACTCGATTTTGCTGAAAAAAATAACGTGAAAACAATCGTAACCATTGGTGGATACCGAAAAGAAGTGGAAAAAACACCAAGAGTAGTTGCGGTCTCAACCAGTCCCCGCCTCTTGAATGAAGCCCTGAAAGCTGAGGCACTACCTAGCTCTGCAGGAAACCCTATCGTTGGTACAGCTGGCTTACTCTTGGGCTTGGCAAAATTTAGAAAAATAGACGCGATTTGCCTTCTAGGAGAGACTCGCGGCTACCTGCCTGACCCAAGGGCAGCGAAAAGCGTTGTCGAGGTTCTGCAAAAAATGTTGAAAATCAAAGTTGATCTAAGTGAAATGGATAAGGAGATCGAGAAATCCAAAGAAATAGTGGAGAGGATGCAGGAGATCGAGAAGAGAAGAGAAAAACACGCGCAGAAGATGCGTAGAGTGGAAGAGGAAAGGATCAGCTACATCTCCTGAGGCATAGAACCAATCATATCTGATTTATATATACACACAGGGGACATGGTGGAAGAGAAAATAAATTCAGTGAAATACGTGTTGAACAACGTCTGTTTTCGAAGGCATTTACTGAACCGTTAAGTTACGTTTTTCTTCGAATTGTATCTCTCATTTCGATTTTACGATCTTTGGGACGTATATGTTAGGGCTACCACACGTGGGGCAATATCTGGGCTCCACCTTGCTTTCGTCGATCCACTTGTGCCCACATTTCAAGCATATCCATTCTGGCAAGACTTCTCACCTAAACTACTTTCAGCTTTTGGTATTTGACTTTTGAAACACTTAAATGTTTTCTGAAGCTACCGTTTATCTACAACACCAAGGCATCTGTTGGATTAAAGACTCATTTCAACATGGCGTAGCTTAATTTTCAGCGCCTTCGGTGAGTTTTGTTAACAGACTTAACCTCAACGTTTGTCGGTATGAAAGATAATTTTTTGCCACATTTCGGGCATTTGCCATCGTAACTCTGAATGATCTCGTCAGGGGGCTTCAACTCTACCCCTTCATAGAGAACAGCACCACAATTTTGACAAATTACCCGTTGAGGCACGATCTCACAACCGTTGTAGAACGAAGATACAACCGTTGCAAACTATTTATAGATTCCGAATTGTGACTAGCTAGCTACAATTTTGGCTGTTTTGGTTGAATCTGCTTCTCCCTACATGTTTTCAACTCTGGAAGAGGAGGAAACTCGGACTCCCAAGCATGACACACAAACTCTCTCACATACCTGTTTCCTTGTTCCGATCCTACTCTGCTGCGATTTTCCTGGAGGTTTACAAGTTGTGACAACGCTAGCCTCAGCGCCATGGAAAAGGCTTCATTAAGTTCTGGCCAATTCTTCGCAGTGTAGGAGAGCCATCGGTCGCCTTTCCTTCGATACCCTGGCATAATAGCAACCGAATTGGCAAAACTAGGTGAGGCAAACACGAGGTCCATTTCAATGGGCGGCTCTGGTGTTTCCGGTACCTTGAATTGCGATAAGTTTTTCAAGGCGTAGGTTGCGACGTCTTCAATCATGCGCCTCGTTTTCTCCAGTGGAAGGCATTTAGCCGAAGTTCTGCTTAAGGCGGTTTTTACGGTTACGCCTTTGATTTCTGGGAAAAAAGATTTGGCTTCTCTCACTACAGCAGCGTCTCCAGTCACCATGATTGTTGGAAATCCCGTGTAGGCGCCTTTCCAAACACACCACGCTGTTTCTCCAACGTATTGACCGTTCAAACCTAGTGCTAGTCCAAGGATTGAGCTGGAAGTGTGGCTGAGGAAACCATCCTTCGTTCCTGCCATTGCATGAAAACCCACCAAAACTTGTGCGTCGCAAGATTTGATGAAATTGTCTCGTGCACTTTTTTCACGGAGAACCGTGATGCCTGCCTCAATTTTTTCGTCAATGATGTTTGGAGGATTGCCCCAACGGTGTCCGTCCACTACTCCAATTTCTGTTGCTCCTGCTGCTTTCAATCCGCGAATAGCCGCGTTGACGTCTTCTGTGATGAGGATCCTGGCCTTTTCGAAAGGTCTACCAAATTCCTTAATGACCTGACGAAAGGTGCGCACTCCGGATATCCCTTCAAAATCGGAAACAATCATTACCCTCAAAGGTCGCTACTCCAAGCATCCAAGCGCTTCTATTTGTGAAATAATTTAATCGTAAGTCACAAATCATTTATAGCTTCCGTGCGTGTCTGAAAAGAAAGGGAAAGGATGCGTCGATGGGAAAATACACCTTGATCATTACCGAAAAACCGGATGCTGCCCAACGGATAGCACAGGCGCTTGACAGTAAGGGGAAGCCTAAAAAAGTTGAGGAGAATGGGGTTCCTTATTTCATTGCTCATCGAGACCGAGAACTCGTCGTTGTTCCAGCCCTCGGGCACCTCTACACGGTGGTTCATGAAAGAGGAAGAAGAAACTATTATCCTGTTTTCAACTTCAAGTGGGCGCCACGACACTTGGCGGAAAGGGGTGCAAAACAAATTCGCCCATGGATTGAAACGATTTCAAAGCTGGCCAACGATGCTGAAGACTTCATAGCCGCTTGCGACTACGACCTTGAAGGAAGCCTCATCGGCTACTGCATACTAAAATACGCCTGTGAAAACAAAGAAGGCGTAGCAAAGAGGATGAAGTTTTCTACGCTCATGAAAAGCGAGTTAGAAAAAGCCTACGAAGAGCCTCTTCCTCAACTCAATTTTGCCCTTATAGAAGCTGGAAGGACCAGGCATGAAGTGGACTGGCTCTACGGCGTAAATCTTTCACGGGCATTAACTCTGGCGGCTCGCCGCTGGAGTGGCAGATACTCCACTTTAAGCACGGGAAGAGTGCAAGGACCCACTTTAAAATTTTTGATTGGAAGAGAAAAGGACATCCGCAGCTTTGTACCCACTCCATTCTGGGAGATAAAAGCTGAGGTTGAAATCAAGAAATCTACGTGTGAAGTGGAGTATGAAAGAAAAAGAATTGAGAAAAGGGCGGAAGCTGATGCTGTTGTAAGGGCTTGCACGGATAAGATGGGGGAAGTCAAGAAAGTTGACATGAGAAAGTTTCGTCAGAAGCCTCCAGTACCCTTTGACATAGGCACACTGCAAACCGAGGCATACAGCCTATTTGGGTACACTCCTAGACGAACCTTGGGCATCGCTCAGCGCCTGTATCTTGACGCTTTGATTTCATACCCCAGAACAAGCAGCCAAAAACTGCCCCCGATAATAGACTACAAAAAAATACTCAGCGCTTTGAGTAGGGAACCCGCCTACAAAAAACTAGCCTCAAAACTTTTGGAAAAGGAAGAGTTGAAACCAAGAGAGGGCGCTAAGGAAGACCCCGCGCATCCCGCTGTATATCCAACGGGGAACCTGCCAGAACGAACGTTAAGCGAACCCGAGAAAAAAGTGTGGGACCTGGTTGTTAAACGGTTCATGGCTGTTTTCGGAGAGACAGCGATCAAACAAAGCGTAAAAGTTCGTTTAGAGGTAAATAGTCACAACTTCTTTCTGAGGGGAAGAAGAATCCTGAAAGAAGGGTGGATGCAATTCTACAAACCATACGTCAGAGCCGAAGAGGTGCTGTTGCCTCCCATTAAAGAAGGCGAAACAATTCGGTTAAAGCGAGTTATACGCGACGACAAGTTTACCAATCCACCGCCACGCTACAACCCAAGCAGTCTCCTCAAGAAAATGGAAGAGCTTGGAATCGGAACAAAGGCTACAAGAGCAGACATCATCGAAACTCTCTACAATCGAAGATACACCACAGAAGAAAGAATAGTGGTAACCGAGCTAGGATTCGACATCATCGACACCCTCAACAAATATGCACCAAGAGTCGTCTCAGTAAAACTCACCCAAGAACTCGAGAAAAAAATGGAACAAATTCAAAGCAACAAGGAAAAAAGGGAAAACACACTCTTGGAAGCCGTTGAACAACTAAAGCCGCAGCTGGAACAGTTTAAGGAAAAAGAGGGACCAATAGGTGAAGCCTTGAGTAACGCCATCAAAAGAGCGCGAATGCAAGAACGAGTCATAGGAAACTGCCCGACTTGCGGTACGGGTACCCTAATGATTTTGTATTCACGAAAAACTAGGAAGCGCTTCATCGGCTGCACCAACTACTTCAAAGGCATCTGCAAAACATCGTTTCCCCTTCCCCAACGCGGAACCGCCAAACCCATGGGAAAAACTTGTAGCTCCTGCGGATGGCCACTAGTGCGAGTGCAAATTAGAGGTCGAAGACCGTGGAGGCTGTGCTTCAATCCTGATTGCCCCTTAAAGGAAGAAAGGAGGAAACGTAATGAAATGCAGAATTTGCAATAGGGAAGCCGTGGAGAAATACTGCGAACTCCACGAAAAAGCCTATAGAAGCATTGTCCAAAAGTATGATGATTGGAAAAGGGCGATAGACATTTCATGGAAGGAATACTTAAATGAGATTCTGAAGAATCCATATACAGGCTCTTGGGCGAAAGAAGTAGCAGAGAGACTAATGAAAGACGGAGATAGGTAAACTATGGCTAGGAGATTCAGAAGAAGAATTTCATCTCTTGCGTTTTCTATGCAAAAAGCCTACTGGAAAATGGTGACCGCCAAGCCTTCCACATTTGTTACTGCCGTTCTGGTGGTCGCTGCGTCCATTTTCCTGCTCGGAGGTGGAATCTACGACCTCCTGGAAAAGCCGCTTTTGCTAATTGTTGCTGCAGGCGGAAGAATCGTCACCTATTATCCTTATGCTCTAAATGAACAATTTCTTGTAGAAAGCATAATTGTTATGGTTATCTATGCCCTCGGGGTTGTGGGTTTCCTTTTAGCGTATCAAAGCACAAAGTATGCCTATAGATCCCGTCAAGCGTATAGGTTGCTTTTAGTGGGCTGTGTTCTGGTTGTCATCGCATATATTTTCATCGAACGTTCTCTGTTAGCTAGATGGGTCTAGCCTTACATAGAAATTGAAGCATGTGTTAACCAATCGTTTCGTTACTTGCCTCTGCTTTTCCTTTTTATGCCCAAAAGACCTGCTAACAGGTTTGTTAATAAATGTATGAACGGCGTTATGACAAGGATTATCAATATCGTGAGCAAGGAAGGCGGCGAAACTGGAAGCGAAAAGAGGAATGCTCCGGCAACAAAATCAAGCTGATCCCCTATGGGAAGCGAGCTCCCGGGGGGAAGGTCTAGTCGTCGCTTGATGAAGGACTCAACTAAATCGCCTACTAACGCCCCTAGCGAGATCATAAATCCAAGCAACACATTATATCGAAACTGAGTGTCATATTGAGAAAGAACATTTTGAAAGATAAGGGTTTGAAGGAAACCAACTAACGTTCCCACAAGAAGACCAGAGAAAAAACCTCGAAGGGTTTTATGCGATCCAAGTATCGGTTTTCCGTCAAAAAAAATCTTGCCGAAATCGACGGGACGACCTCCACCTAAAATCACAGGAACAGCATTAGCGCAATAAGCCGGAAATATAAACCACAGCGCGTAGCCGACGTCAATCATTGTTACCAACATGTTCTTTCACCATTCATTCATGACTAGAAGAAAATAAAACCTAGCGTCCGTAATCGCGAATACCTGTTCTTTCTATCTTGACGTAACAACTCGCAGAACGCTTGCGTTCCGGATGTTTTTCAAGGAGGGCTTTTATAACACGTGTCTGGCCTGTTAGCTCTAGATTGAGCACAACGTCTGACCAGAACTTCAGAACCCGCGTAGCCACCGGTTCTACGCTGACCTCTTTTCCAAGAAAAACGCTTCTCACCTGGCTGGTGATGAGGGCCGCCACCTTATGAGTTTTGACGATTTGAGTCAACAACGCGACCTGCCTATTCAATTCTCGATTTAAGGCAAACGTTTCCTTGGGGCCTTCAAGTTCAACACGATATAGTGACGTAATGGTATCGACAACCATCAGCCCGAATTTTCTGGTTACGTATTCGTCAAGATGATCTATTACTCTGATTTGCTCTTGAAAGGTGGTTGGTTTCATCAAGATTATGAAAGGAGCGATTTTCTCATAATCATAGTAGGCTATCTGCGACAGCCGCTTTGAAGAAAAAGTGCCATCTGAGTCTACGAAAAGGGACTTATAACCCATTCTTGCGCAATTAACGGCACATTGAACGGCAAGGGAGGTTTTACCAGTTTCCGCCTCTCCATAAACAAGGGAGACACCATCGGCAGGAAACCCTCCTCCTAACATTTTGTCAAGCGAACCGCAACCCGTCGGAACTAGACGCTGCAAGATTCTCCACACAAGAAGCGAATATAAACCCAAAAATTATAAGCGTTGTCTCTGCTGCCTGTTTCGAGGACCGTTAATTCACAACATATTTAAGAAGCCGAGAAAGAACAGAGAGAGGCATGTAGGGTCACAGTTATGCATACACACCTTTTTATCTCTAACCAATTGTTTCTCTTGCATAAAGTGTAAAAGGGCAGCCCTATGAAAGCAAAAATCGCGCTTGCAACGGTATCCGGAAGAGCCTATTATAAACTGGTAAATGAACTTAAAAGAAAAGGTCTACCCTTCTTGAGTCTGAAGCCTTGGGACCCCATTCCTTTAGACATTAAAGTGGTCATAACCACCAAGGAGGAGCGTCATTTAGTAACGCATCCTAACGTTCTCATTTTCGAGTATGAATCAAACCCCACATCAGTTATTGACGAGGCGATTCTGGGTGTTCAGGGAAAGCGAAGCTACGAAAAAGTTGTTGTCGGAGTGGACCCGGGTAAAACCTACGGAGTAGCAGTTTTGGGTGACGACAACGTTCTGGAAACCCTTAATTGTTCAAGTTTGAAGGAAGCGGTAAACGTCATTCTAGATGATTTAAAGAGGTTTCCAGCTACCGTTAGTATGGTGAAGGTAGGGGACGGTGCTCCTGCTTATACTAAAGGACTACTACCTTCGTTGGATGAAACTTTACCACAGGAAACCGTTATAGAAGTAGTGAGCGAAGCCGGAACCAGCCGTTTCATGAATGAAACTACCCATCGGAGAGGACTAAGAGACGCGATGTCCGCCACAGAAATCGCGGGAAGAAAGGGACAAATCTTTCCCAGGAAGAAAACACAATGAAACACATCGTTAAAAAAGGAAAAACTTTGCTAGTTGACGGCCCTGCGTCAGTAAGTCTTCTTTCAGGACGGATCAGTGTTTTAGGCGCACCGTTCAAGATCGGAGAAAAAATCATAATCAGAGATGGAAAACGCGTACCTTTTGGGGTGAGGAAAAAGGCTACATTTGACCTGATGCTAGGTGGAGGAGCTTCTTTTGAAGAGATTGACGGAGACACTGTTCCTCCTTCGTGGGAAAATGCAGCGAAGGAGGTGTTATCCTTGAAGAAGCCGGTAACTGTCATGGTCATGGGTGGAGTGGACTCGGGTAAAACCAGCTTTTGTACTTTTCTTACAAATGAGGCGCTGCGAAAGAAATGGAAGACAGGCATTATCGATGCCGATTTGGGGCAGTCTGATGTAGGACCGCCTTCAACTATTGGTTTCAATTTCGTCTCCGAGCCTGTGAAGGATCTCTTTGAAATTAAGGCAGAAAACGCGTATTTTGTGGGGTTGACGAGTCCAAGCGGAGCGGTAAACAAGGTCATAGAGGGACTAATCGAGCTGAAAAATAGAGTAATGGAGGCAGATGTGGATTTTCTTATCGTAAACACCGACGGATGGGTCGACGGCGAAGACGCTGCCAAATATAAGATTCAATTGACGAAAACAGTTTCTCCCAGCGTGGTCGTAGGAATACAGCAAGAGGACGAGTTGACGCCCATACTAACAGCGTTGAAGGAACCTAAGGTTCTTGCGATAGATTCCCCCCAGATGGTACAGCGAAGAAATCGGGAGAAAAGGAAGATTTTACGCGAGCTAAGTTACAAAAAGTATTTGAAACAAGCCAAGGTGCAGTCATTTACACTAAACTGGGTTAAAGTTGAAGACTCTCTCCTTGGCGCTGGCAGTCCCATGACTCCATGGCATATGGAAAAGATAAGGAATTTGTTGGGAACAAGACCCATCTACTGCGAAGAAACGCTCACCACAATTTTCATTGTCCTAAGGAAAAATCAGTCGGTCACCGAGGAACAAATAAAAGAGATCGAAGGGAGCTTCGGAAAAAGGGCGAAGGTGATAAGGGAGGGCGAAGAAGAAGGCTTGCTTGTCGGGCTACAAGATGAGCGAGGTAAATTTCTGGGGATCGGCATTTTGTGTGGAGTTGACTATAGAAGGAGGGTTCTGAAGGTTTACACTCCGATAAACGAGAACGTTTCAACCATTCGTTTCGGTCAAATAAAACTGGACGAAAATGGCAGGGAGATCGGTTTAAGCACAGTTTATTCGAACTACCTTATGTAGAATGTTTCGACGCGCTACTTAATCCTCTACTCTTTTGGATGGGCACAAAGTGTTGACTGGACAAAGCTTGCACAATGGTTTCCTCGCCTTACAATATTTTCTGCCAAGCGAAATAAGCAACAAATGAACAGGAAGATAATCTTCGGGTGAATAAAGAGTTTCAAGTGTCCGCCGAACTCCTTCGTAATCAGCCTTTGGTGGAGCCAGCCCCAGCATTTTCGAAACACGATTCACATGGGTATCTACGGGAACCGTTGGTTTTCCAGCGCAAAAGAGGAGAACAACATCAGCGGTTTTAGGTCCAACTCCCGGGATGTTTAGAAGAATTTTTCGCGCCTCTTCGAGGGGAAGCGAGTAGATAAAATCTAAGGAGCCGTTGAACTGTTCCAAGATCACGCGAGAAATAGCCTTGATAACTTTTGACTTATTCCTATACAGGCCCCCAACCCTTACGGCATCTTCAATCTCCTCAACGCTTGCCTTGGCCAAGGCTTCTGGGGTTATGGAAAACTTTTGGGATAGGTTTGCGAAGGCCCTAGCCGTGTTTTTGTCAGCTGTGGCTTGAGAAAGCACTGTTATGATTAATGTTTTAAAGGCGTCTCTGTTTGGACGTGCCCATGGTGGAATGGAGAAGTTGTCTTGAAGTATATGGAGAATTTCTTTTGCTCTGTCTTCCGTCACTGAGTTGATTTCCTCCTCCAAATTTCTTGAAAACACTAAATAGTGGGTGAACGACGCTATAAATAAACATGGAAGGGTCACCCATGTCACGAGCAAGGATTGTCCAAGAAAAAATGATTGAAAGAGACACACCTTTCCTATCTATTTATCTTGAAACAAAAAACGCGAGTTTGATTCTTTTGAGTGAGGGAGAAGATCAGCTGGGCACCCTGGCTGTGGCTATACCGCAAACTCGAAAAATGGTTGGTCCACCTTTATCTTCAATTCTGCTCGGCGACCGTAACATGATGATTGCCCGTGTTCTAGCCGAACGTCTCGCCGAAAGAATGAAAAAGATCGCCTTGGTGTCGGTTTTCAGTAAAACTTTTGGTGAAAGGGAAGTGGGGCCCATCTTTCTGAAACTCGTGGAAAAAACCATTAGAATGGAGGAGGGTGAGAGATGAGTCTTCGAAGTTTTCTTGAGGAGATGGGGAAAAACGGAGAAATCGTTCATGTAAGAGAAGAAGTGTCACGTAGATTCGAAGCTTCATCGATTATGAAGACATTTGACGGCGGTCCAGTCCTCTTTTTCGATAAGGTGAAGGGTCATGAAACGAAGATTTGATGATCATCCCCAACGCAAGGGGATCAACGCTAGACCCTTCTACCAACCAAGAAACCGGATTAACAACAAAGCTCGGCATCGACGCCCCACGTCTTTTAACAAAACCTCAAGAAAAATCTGAGCGAGCAAAAATACCGACAAGCAAAAGGATCGCTGAAACTATAGAAGAGATGAGAAAAGCCTAAAAAACATCTTTGCTCCATGTGAAAAGTTCCCACGGGTAAACTGCAGGTATAGCCTATGAAAGAAGAGATTGTAAGTTTCCAAAACATACTCGAAGCCAGTAGGAAAATAAGAAACTTCGTTGCTCGAACTCCAACTTTCCATTCAGTGGTTTTCAGCCAGAGAACAGGAGCAGAAGTATACTTAAAGCTTGAATGTTTTCAGCCAGTAGGGGTCTTCAAAATAAGGGGGGCGGTTAACAAAATATGTAGCCTCTCTCCGTCAGAACTAAAGAAAGGCTTGGTTACATCCTCCTCTGGAAACCATGGAGTAGCCGTCGCCTATGCAGCCAAGATTTATGGAGCCAAAGCCGTCGTTGTTGTGCCCGAAAACGCAGTGAAGGAAAAGGTTGAAGCCATAGAAGCTTATGGAGCGGAAGTTGTAAAATACGGAAAGGACTACGATGAAGCCTACTCTAAGGCTCTTGAAATACAAAAGAAAACCGGAATAACCTTTGTGCATCCCTTTAACGACTCTTTCGTAATCGCCGGACAAGGAACCGTTGGTTTAGAATTGCTCGAAGACATCCCAGACTTAGACACAATCATTGTGCCTATAGGCGGTGGCGGCCTCATATCTGGAATATCTATCGCTGCAAAAACCTTGAATCCGAAGACGAGAATAGTTGGAGTTCAACCTGAAGGAGCTCCAGCCGTCTACCGATCCTGGAAAGCTGGAAAAATCGTGGAAGTAGATTCCGTTAACACGATTGCGGATGGTTTGGCTGCCAGAAAACCGCTTGACCTAACCTTTAGAATAATTAAAAAATACGTAGATGACATCCTCTTGGTAACTGAACAGGAAATAGGTGAAGCTGTGCTGGCGCTTCTACACGA
>JACUTO010000031.1 GCA_014859755.1 Candidatus Bathyarchaeota archaeon | reverse complement strand
GCGCGCGCTATAGTTGTTTGACAGGGTTTTTTGAATGTTCTGAAAAGTTATATAAACCGGTTAAAACGTAAAACGGGGCGCGAAAGGGTTAGGCACGGAAAATCAGCCACTTCAGAAAGGCGTGGAAAAAGCTTCTTTCTTCCAAAGAATATAATTATTCGTTTTTCGTAAATTAAAATCTATGATGTTTGCTTTCTTGGTGCCAGTTGCACAGCAAATATGGGGAGCGCGTGTTCTATGTCCACAGAAGCCTTTCTAATAATTCATCCCAACATCAAGCTTGAAATCAGGCTCGAAAAAGTAGAAAATTTACACATTCACGAGGAAGTAATACCAGATATCCTTCGCAAGCTCACGGAAGACATCAGAGCAGACGGCTACTTTAAGCATCCTATAATAGTGGACTCGAAAACCCTTGTTGCGCTTGACGGAATACATCGAGTGGCTGCCGCTGAAAATCTCGGATGCCGCTTCATACCAGTCTGTCTCGTTGAATACGACAACCCCCATATAAAGGTAGGTTGCTGGTGCCGCGTGATAAATCACTCTTCGAACCTTGAAAAACTCGTAAGGTCGGTTAGAGAATTAGGCTTTACCGTCGAAGAATGCCGGAGAGAGACAGCTCATAAACTGGTTAACGAAAGAAAAGCGACGACTGCAATTATGTCACGCTCAAGATGCTTTGCTGTGTATGGACCTCAAAAGAACATCAGAGAAATCTACGATGCGATAAAGCAGATAGAATTAAAACTCCGGTCTGAAGGCTATTCAATAGGCTACGACACCGAGAGCGACGCTCAAGACAAAGTGTCTTCAGGGAAAACTCTTTCGATGTTCATAACGCCTAAAGTTTCGAAAAAAGATGTAATAACAGCAGCTTTGAGGGGGGAGGTTTTCACCCACAAGACAACACGCCATGTAATCCCTGTACGCCCCCTCTTCGTGAACGTTCCCCTCGAATGGTTGCATGACACGTTAAGCCTCAAGAAAGCTAATGAAAACTTTGTAGAGCATCTGTCCAAAAAACAGATTACACGCCTCCCTCCAGGTCAAATTTTAGATCGTCGCTATGAGGAGGAACTTTACGTCTTCAAGTAAATTGTATTTTCTAAGTTGGAGGTCCCCTTGACGGCCATTCTGGAACGCGAGCCTTTGGAATACGGTCTGCTCGTGGAAGGTATGGCTTAATGTCGATTATTGGAGAATTCTGGAGTGCGTCGAGTCCCTTTACAGTTAATGTGCATTCTTCCATTTCCACGAGTTCCGTGACGCATAGTCCAATAGGGTTTGGTCGACTTGGGCTTCTGGACGCGAAAACGCCAACCTGCGGCGCGCCTGGATGCCTTCTTGGAGTAACTTTTAGGACGCTACGCTCTTTTTCGTTGTCTCGCAAATGAAACCAGTATAGGATGATGACATGAGAAAAGTCGTTGAGGCGTTGCAGACCTGCGCAGAATTCTGGAAAGATTTTTACTTTCGATAACTCGCCAGCGTCCACAACTAGGCCAATAAATTTGAGTTTGCCTTCTTTGATCACATAAACCTCTCCGTAATATAATAACAAAGACGTTGAAAAATGAGTTGCGCTTGTTGCGAGACCGAGAAACTTACTTTGGGTCTTGACGAAACATGCAAAACTGATAAAAGCCTGTGTCGCTTCTTACTACGGTTTATGCAAAACCCAATCTTCTCAGTGATAACAACGGGAAGGGGAGAAAAAGATAGAAAGGCCCTCGAAGAGACGTTCGATAACTGGGAAATCGCAAAAAAAGTTTTTGAAGAAAAGAATGGAAACAGCAAGGCAATCGAATTCATAATTGTTGATGCTGGAGAAAATGCGGAATTGCCAGAAATAGGTGACTCAACGATAATTTCCCCGAAGGAATATGACGAGTATAGGAGGGAACTCTGGAACTCTGGAATCATCAAATATTCGTGGTGGGATTCTCCTGCGATAGGAAGGAATTTGGGTTTTAAGCATGCCAAGGGGCGAATAATCGTTTTTAACGATGTAGACTCTCTTTTTTCCACAGGAACCGAAATTGATGACGCCTACTTGTTTTCTGAACTGGATAAATATGATAACTATTTTAAAGTGATGTATTACGCCTTCAAAAGGAAAGACGTTGTCGCTACCGTTCCCTCCTTGAGACCGAGAGATCGCCTTAACATAGGAAGAAGATCTGGAATTATGGGACTAAACTTCGTGACTCGCCTTTCCCTGAAACTCCCGACAATTAGAATACGCGGCATCCCGGTGATTGGAGCAAGCGTTCCCGGATGTAGCATAGCCTTGTTGTACACTGTCGCTTGCAGGATGTCTAAGAACGGAAATGGACCTTATGACCCTGAGTTAGGAGTCGCAGAAGATCACAAAATTTCTAGGTTGACGGCAACGTTTGGAAGGATTTCCTATGAAAAGAGGGCGGGGGTTTTCACGAGAACTCAGAATAGAGTGAGCGACGGCTTTGATATTGCGAAGTCTCTGGGTTACGCATTTAAGGGAGCGACCTATTACATGTTTCCCGATCTCTTCAAGTATCACAGACACTCCCTAACAATTTGAAGACGCCCCCCATAAGCGACGCAGGTCCTATCCTTTCTTGCATCTATTCCTTCAACCATAGGGTGTGTTTTAAATACTCACTGAATCAAATGAACTAGATGAATCTAGGTGAAAAGCATGCCTTATTGCCCAAAATGTGGTGCAGAAGTCAGTGAAGGAATGAATTTTTGTCCTAAATGTGGCGCAACCCTTGGGCCTCTACCTCCACGAGTGCGAAGGGAAAAAGAGGAAAAACACGAGAAACGGGAAAAATCCGAAAAGGCGGAGAAACACGAAAAGAGAGAATATGGTTACATTGGCCCCCTGATAGGCGGTCTAATCTTGATAGCTGTGGGCTTGATGGCTTATCTACATACAATCAGACCTGAGTACACTCGTGAGTGGGGCGCCATCCTTCTGATAGTAGTTGGAATAATTATCCTTGTCATCGCGATTTACGCGGCGATGACTGCTGCCGAGAGAAGTCCTAAGCCACCGTAGTTTTTCTGCTCTAGAGAAACCATCGGAACAGAAGTCTGTGTAACCTGTGTTCAAGGACGGTCAAGGTTTTGGCTCTTCCAAAGACGCGGAAATAGTTCTTTCCCATGGCTTCAATCATGTCCCCAATGTCGTATCGGGGAAATAGACAAGACGAGATGATGAGCCTCCCCCATTCACCTCTCTTGAGTTCGTGGAGCATTTTCGAACCTTTACTCGTTTCAACCTCGAAATAGTATTTGTCATAGTTTGGGGTGACATAGGGTAAATCGTCGAGCTGCTGTGCAAAGACGCCTTCAGTGGCACTGTACATTTCGACTATTGGAACTTTGCCGAAGTATTTTCTAAGAACAGGCCCGTATTTGAACTGTATCTTTCGAACACTCGTGCAGACAAGGGCACGGAAGCTCCACAGGTCCTTAGGTTTTTTTCCGTGTCTCCGCTTCACGTATCTGCCGAAGGACAGGATAACTGGTGTAACGCCCATGGCAGCAACTACGCGCTCATTCAACGCTTGCTCATAGACTAATTCAAATCTTCTCTTCCAGTCTGGTTTCGTGATTCCGGGACCGAGAGCATCGATTTCTTCTTGTCGCGGCAAAAGACTAACTTGATCTAACATGGGGTTGAGTTTTGCATAGATTCCTGAACTGTATCCGTAGGTTATCTTATGTCCATCTTCGTCTATTGTGGTCACCGTTGACGGAAAGTTAAGGTTCAATATCTTCCCGGTTAGAAGCTCAAAGTCATCCTTTCTCAGGGCGTGGTTAACAAGCGCCCGCGCCCCGCAGATAAAAATTTGTTCAATATGCGTCTTCGTAACTGGAAAAACCTTGGCGTGACCCGTAGAGCCCCGCGTCATAACCCAGCATAGAGGTGGCTCAGACAGGATGATGGCATGGTTGTCTCTCTTGACTTCCTCGAAGTATGGACAAAGTTCTTTGTAGTTTATCTTTGGAAAGTTTGCTCGAAAGTCAGCGGCTCCTTTAACGTCGAGGGCAGCATGTTTTTTCCCGTATAGGGTTTTTGCATAACCTTTAACTAGGCTCTCTAGAACTTGCTGTTGCGCTTCGGCGGGGTTCTGTAAAGCTTCATACCAAGGATTAACTATTTGCTGCAGGAAATCTGCGCCGGTTTTCGCTGATAGGTACATGAATCATCACAGAGACGGAGTTGATCAAAACTTAGTTTCAAAAGCAGTCCTTAAAACTATTATGAAACGCAATCAATAATAATGCTGATAGGAAGCACAAGACCTTGAGATTTGTTCGTTACCTTCACTCGGGTGTTGAATCGTATGGTGTTCTAAGTGATGACGAAATCATAAATCTACAGACCCTAGCAGATTTGCCAGAAACCACCCTTCCCTCCACCATCGAAGAATTCATAGGTATCGGTGAGGAAGGCGTGCAAACGGTGGAGCAGTTGATGCTTGATTCAACAAAAACTGAGAAAGGGAAAGCAACCCTCAACATAGGCGACGCAACCTTTCTAGCCCCTGTATCTTCGCCTCCAAAGATCATCTGTTTAGGCTTAAACTACAGAGACCACGCCGAAGAAGCTGGAGCAGACATACCCGACGAACCTATAATCTTCATGAAACCCCGAACAGCCATCGTCGGCCCCGACGAACCTATAATCCGACCAACCTTCGTGAAAGAGTTAGACTACGAAGCGGAACTAGCGATTATAATAGGAAAAAAAGGCAAAAATATCCCGGTTTCGGAAGCCGAAAAATACGTTTTCGGGTACACTGCCTTCAACGACATCTCTGCCCGTGAAATCCAATTCAAAGACAGACAATGGACGAGAGGCAAGAGCTTCGACACCTTCGCACCAATCGGACCCTGCATCACAACTGCCGACCAAATTGGAAACCCGAGCAACCTGAACATTTGCACCAGAGTGAACGGAGAACTGAGGCAAGACTCTTCAACGAAAAACATGGTTTTTGACGTTTACGAGGTGATCTATCACATAAGCCGCGTCATGACGCTGGAACCCTGCGACATAATTGCTACGGGAACCCCTGCAGGAGTGGCGGTTTTTATGAAGCCTACGCCAAAGTTTCTTTCACCTGGTGACTTGGTTGAGGTGGAAATCGAGAATATTGGAACCCTCAGAAACAAGGTGACAGAAGGTTTATAGTGTAAAAAATGAGTGAAAAAGCCTCAATCCAGCGACAACGGCAATTAAGCGCGCGGATTAGCAACCTAAAGCAACAAGCGGTCACGGGAGTTCAAGAGACGTTGAAACTGGTAGCTTAATCACGTCTCCATTTTAGTGCAAACCATTTTCAGAAAGAATATTGATTTCAACATTCCACTGCTATTTGGATCCAAATAGGCGAGGTATGTTGAAAAGGGAGGGGGAATAGCAAAAACGCTGCAGGCATCGCATCTCTGCTTCCTATTATTTTCCTCAATTAAGTTTTGAGGTGCGGGGGGTTAGGTTTAAATCTCGGTTTAAATTCTCGGGATTTTTGCAGAATGAGCGGTTTAGGTTCATCCCTTTTTTCGATGGTTTGACGAAGCTTAAACGGGAGTTCAAAGCTCTCCCGGGCTACCACCGCTTAAGCATGAATTTATACTTTTTTGGCTTTGAGTTTTACTATTCTCGCTTGTTGTATGAGGCATATCTGTCGCCTCGTCTATTTTCTGTGGTGGTTTGCAAACTTTCTTCATTGTCTTCTAACGTCTAAGATGTAGAAGCTATCAGTCAACTAGAATGTGCATCTTTATATGTGTGTTACATCTTGAATGAATAGATTGGTTGTAGCCTACCAACTATTTCAGTGTTTCCTAACTCAACGGTTTTCACTAAAACTTCCATTCCTCTATAGGAGAACGCTAACTCCCTAACGTCTGAAACTACTTTTCGCCCCATTCCGTGCATCGTTTCGACTATGAAGTATCTGCTGTTTGCTATCTCAACAACATCTTTGACGTTTAGCGTATCGAGTAAGGCATATCCGCCTCCGTGAGGAAGGATGCTTGTTTTTCTTAACCTATCGATGACTTCGAGTTTTTCAGCTCTCTTCGAGAAGCCCCAAATTTCAAGTATTTGCTCGTTGAAAGTTATCCCGCCCCTAAGGAGATATGCGGGGAGGTCTCCTCGTAATGTAATCGGGAAAATTTCATTCAATGAGTTTTGTGTGAGATGGCATCCTAAGAAGGCTTCGTTGTAGTTGGCGAGGCCTTGATGAACAACGTTTACAATTATTTCATGCTTGCCAAAAATTTCTTTAGCTGCTAAGGATCTACGTTTCTCACTAAAGGATTCAGCATACTTGTAGAAATTGAAGTATGTTACAGCGTTACTATCAGTGAGGACGTAACATGGTCCAAAAGGGGTTTCCACACATTCTGCCATGTTCTGAAGGCTTTCACTTTTGTGAAGGTACAATCCTGGAGCCTTCGTTGTGTCTGTCCGAAGTTCGGGGGCTCCACAGTGAATTACAAAGGCATACTCAGGAAATTCGATTTCTGCAGTCCCTTCGACTCTAAAGACGCTGATAAAGTGATTCCCAACTCCGAAATCAAATTCAACTTTAACGCCCTCTATCGTCTTGTCTTCTTTTTGCAAAACATCGATTCTTTCCATTATTTCCTTGATGTCTGGAGGCTCCTGCAACTCTCCTACATACATTCCGCAAGCATTCGGCATAACGTCGAGAACAATTAGTCGCTGTCTTCCATCACCCCACGAAACCTTTCCTCCATAGCCAATACCGTTATTCCAGCGGACTCTGTTCCTCGTAATAGTCTCGTCCGGAGCAGAAATAAAGGTGGCATCCGGCGTTAGCCCATACTTCTCTTGAACCACATGGAATTTTGCTAATCCATACTTCATATTCCATCGACAGAGACGGGACGCCCCATCGTTTAACCCTGTAGAAAATATGTGTTTTCCCGCCCGCTCCAAGATTTCCTCTCTACTCAACTTCAAAACTCTCCTCTTCCCAACTTACACTAGAGTCATATGATGCACTATGAATAGAGGGAAAAATTAAACTATCGACATCAAGAACCACGTTCTATGTAAAGGAATTTGTTTGAGTCGCTGTTAGAAACTTTCATAGGTTCCAATGCATAGTTTTGCCCATGACGCAAATAAGGGCTGATTTACGAGGCTTACTTGTCCCCAGAGAAACAGAAAAAAGGAGAAATGAGCGAACAACCTAGGTTAGAAAGTATAAATTATAGCCTAGGCGATTGTCTCCCTCGGGCTACCACTTCAAAATCGGATTTTAAGTTCTTTTTGGAGATATTTTCCGAAAGGATGAGAATTATGTCGGAACCCGAGAATTTACACGTAACATGTGAAGTTTAGTGCGGGGGTGGGATTCGAACCCACGAACCCCTACGGGAAAGGATCTTGAATCATGCATAGAGCTTTGTGTTTAATCATAATTATTGCAGCAAACTTTAAGTTTTAAAAATAACGGAATCACTGTTTGCGTTTATGCTGAGGTTTTTCATGTGGTCGTGTTTAAGATTATCTCAAAAATGGGAAAACTCATTTCTTTGGATGAAGACAGATGGCGTCATGTATTAGAGCATCCTGAGATGAAGAATCAACTGGATAGAATAAAAGAAACCGTCGTGAATCTCGATGAAGTTAGAGAAAGCATCCATGACCCATCGGTTCTCTTATTCTATAAACTTTGTGAGAAAACTCCCGTGACAGAGAAATACCTGCTCGTCGTCATCAAAACCGTGAATAGAGAAGGTTTTATAGTTACGGCGTTCTTTACAGATAGAGTGAAGAAAGGTGGCGTAGTGTGGAAGAAAAAGCTCTAAGAATATGGTTTGACCCAGAAGGCGACCTACTCGAAATAGGACAAACAAAACCGGTGAAAGGTTTTTTCAGAGATGTGGGCGACGACATATTCGTCAGGGTGGACCATGAAGAAAACATAACGGGCTTCCTCATACTCAACGCAACGAAAAGAATGACAAAAATAAGAGAGGTAAAGCTTCCAGTGAAAGCTACTTTTTCCAAAACAGAAGAATCATAATCAGCCCCGTTTCTGGTGCGGCGGGTGGGATTCGAACCCACGAACCCCTACGGGAAAGGATCTTGAGTCCTTCGCCTAATGCCGCTTTTCAAGCTTTGACCTGGCTTGGCTACCGCCGCCCGTTCTACACAGTAACTCTTCGTTTCTATTAATTTTTTCCAATAAGGCTTGAATATAGGTAAACTTCAGCGGATCTTCTTTTTCCATCGGATAATAAACATTGGTTGCTTAACGTTTTTACCCAAGAAGATGACAAATAAACAGGGGTGAAACAATGGGTAGAGTTCGTTATGAGTTATTGAAATGTGACGACTGTGGAAAGACGCTTGGTTATGTGCACGAGTCGGTCAAGGTTTTCCCTCCAAAGGGATGGATCCGTTTGATCGCTGGTGGTCCGATAATAAAAATTGAGAAAGATGTTTTTTGTGAAGAATGTTTTGAGAAAAGAAAAACAGATTAGAGATTGCCTCATATCCCCGCTTTATAACTACTTAATTGTGGTTCCAACCTTTTCTCCCTTCACCGCCAACAAAACATTCTCAGGCTTAAATCCGTTCACCACCACCATCTTCATTCCGCCCTTCCGATGAATCTTAACGGCTTCGGGGTCGAGAATCTGATGAATCCCAGCCTTATGCCGGTTCTCTTCAAAAAGCTGTGTCAAATCCTTAAGCCCCAACTCATCAATCTTTCTTGCGTCGGGATATTTCTTAGGGTCTTTGGTGAATATGCCGTCTACGTCCGAGGCCTTCACCAGTAAATCAGCGTCCACCTTCTCACCTATCATCGCCGCCACCGTATCTGTGGTCATCCCAGGCTTCAAACCGCCCATAACAACGATCTTTCCACGCTTCAAACAAGCAACAGCCTCGTCCAAAGAAACAGGCACAATTCCGCAACCAGCATCCTCCAAACGCATAACGAACAAATGAGCAAACAAACGCGAAACATAGATCGCAGCCCAGTCTCTGTTGGTTTCATCTAGACCCAACTCCCCAGCAACTCTGATAAAGTCACGGGCTAAAGCACCGCCGCCAACAACGGCAACAACTTCATGCCCCTGCCCCTTCAAATCCTTCAACAAATCAACATACCTGCCAATCAAAACCGGATTAGGAGGAGAAGCCACCACCGAACCGCCGACACGAACCACAATCCTCACCACCGAAACCCTCCCACCTTCTAATGTTCACAACAACTCACAATATAACTTCTCTCCACACCCTCCACCAAATTCAAATGGCTTATAACGATTCTCCACCATATTCTGAACGAAGACAAACAAATCGACCTCAAACTCTTCCCGGTGAAAAATCATGGCTGAAGTCGAACTAGTTTTCTTGGGAACAGGAGGCGGAAGATTCGCCACAATAACTCAAAAACGAAAAACCGGAGGAATACGTTACCTATCTAAAAGCCTCAACATGCATCTGGACCCTGGCCCCGGCGCCCTCATATACTCATTAGAAATGGGTTTGAACCCCCAGAAAATCATGGCGGTGCTGGTTTCCCACAGCCACCCAGACCACTACACCAACGCAGAGATCTTGATCGAAGCCATGACGAGGGGGATGCTAAAGAAACGGGGAATCGTAGCCGCACCCCACAGCGTCTTGTTCGGCAACGAAGAAACCGGACCCGCGATTTCCAGATACCATCAGAAGATGCCTGAAAAAGTTATAGAAGTGAAGCCCGGCGTCGTTTTCCACGTTGGTGACACAAGAATTGTTGCTACAGAAGCTAAACACTCTGACCTTGACGCTGTTGGATTCAGGTTTGAAACCCAAGAAGTTGGAGACATAGCTTACACATCAGACACAGAATATTTTGAAGGAGTTGGAAAAGCCTACGAAGGTGTCAGACTTCTAATCTTATGCGTTATGAGGCCGTCTGGAAACCCTTGGATGGGGCACATGACTCCTGAAGATGCCATCAAAATTGTGGAGGAAGTCAAGCCTGAAATGGCTGTAGCTACCCATTTTGGGATGAAAATGATTTTTAGTGGACCCAACCGCCAAGTTAAACTGATCGAGGAGAAGACTGGAGTTCCCACCCTAGCTGCTTTTGACGGGATGCGGCTACGAGTGGGTGAGAAGATTCGGGTGGAAAGGACGGGGAGGAAACAATCAGGCCTAGAAGAATTTCTGAAGCATGGTTGAGAGGACGACTTGAGAGTCGAGATGCAGTTTGTTTGAAGCCGTGTTTCCAACCATTTTGTTGTTTTTGCTTTGTGGCTTAACAGCTGGTTTTATCCTCTAATCTCACTGCCTTTTCTTTACGTTAACGTATGTAGTCGTTGTTACTTTAACGTATATTTCTGTTCACTTTTCATTTAGTTTGCGCGTGCCCTAAGTCTTATATTAGCGGGTATGCATGGCTCAAGGAAAAGGTGAAGCGCGTGGGATTTGGAGACGTTCTGAGGCGAGAGTTCTCGTTCATTACAGGCAACTATCGGATTCTCGTCGTGAGCTGGATCATAATGGACCTCGCCATGGAAATGCCCACCCCAAACTTTCAGTATTACGTTCAAGCCCTAGGCGGAACGGGCGTGGCCTTGGGAATGATAGGTTTTGCCAACTTCCTTGCAATGGCGGTCGTAGCCTTTCCCGGTGGCTACCTTGCAGACAAATATGGAAGACGTTGGCTTATTACGACCATGACGTTTGGAATGTCCCTGTCGTTTCTGTTCTTTGCGCTTGCCCCGACATGGCACTTCATTTTGTTAGGGTCAATTGTGAGCAGCCTCTGTCTAATCTATCAGCCGGCGCTGTTTGCAATGGTTCAAGATTCACTTCCTCTAGAGCGCAGAGGCATGGGCTCTTCAATTATACAGCTTATCCAGGGCACCTTCAACACTCCGGGTCCTGTGATCGCAGGTTTTCTGTTGCTGCAATTTGGATTGGTTACGAGTATGAGAATCGTCTATCTAATCATGACAGTTCTCTTCCTCATCGCAGCAGTATGGCGGCTTAGATTGAAGGAAACGATAACGAACGGAGAGCCAATTCGCTTCAGCTATTTTATCTCTTCTTACCCAAAAGCCATCAAAGAAAGCTTCAGCGTCTGGAAAGTCGTGCCACGATCAATGTTCTGGCTGTTTGTAGGTCAGACTCTCGTAATGTTCGGAATGTCGCTTACTCAAGTGATCAACGCGCTCTACGCAAGAGATGTGCTCCTAATACCGGAGGAGCAGTGGTGGCTCGTCTTCGTCCCGCTTTTGTTGACCATGGTCTTGGCTTCTATCCCAATCGGCAAGATGGTTGACAAGATCGGAAGGAAGATTCCGCTAGTTCTCGGGCTATTCGTCGGCGGCGCGGCTACACTGATTTTCGTCACTGGCAACCTCTTAACCGTCATGATTTCGATGAGCCTGTTCGGAATTGCTCAATTGTTGGCGATGGCTGCGGTGACAGCACTTTCGACGGACCTTGTACATCCGGAGAACCGGGGTAAGGTAAATGGGTTCGTCAACTTCATGGGCTACATCATGATGGCTTTCGGCATGTTGCTGGGTAACTACCTCTATGTAAACTTCATTCCCCAGCTGCCCTTCTACGTAACGCTCGGATTGATTGTTCCAGAGTTCCTCATAGTTCTGTTTCTCGTGCATGAACCCAAGAAGCGAGTGGGCAGTATCTAGCCGCGTGCGCGATATTAACCTAGGGAACGTTCCTAGACGCCTTCTCTCTTTTTAAGTCTCTTAGGCAGACGGCTTCTCGCCTAAGGCTAGCCTACAAAGATTGCTTATGGGAATTGGTTCCAATCCTGCCTCCCTTGTCCTCCTCCTTAGACTTAAGAAGCAAATAGGGCAGAGGAAAACTATGGCTTCAGCTCCAGCATCCAAGGCATCTTTTATGTTCCTATTTTTTATGCTACTGGCTCTCTCTCGGTCTGTGGCTACAACGGGTGTTGCGCAACAGAGGGCGTTCATCCGATCATATTTCCGCTTCACCCTTTCAACCCCAATAAGGTAGAAAAGTTCATCCAGCCATTCATCCTTCCAAGGAGTGTACCTAGAAGCGCAGGGCTGCTGATAGGCAATCTTCATGTTCAGCTTCTTGATCTGCTCCTTATGATCTCTAAGATAGTTGAGTAGATATTCAATGATGTGGATTGGTTTAAAAGGCAAATCAATTCCATATTCCTTAACCTTTGTAGCCATCATGGCATAACAGTCGTCGTGGTAGAAAATAATCTCCTCAGCTTTTATTTCAGCAAGCTTTTCTACAACAGCCTGGGCGCCGTCTCTGACAGGACTCTCTTTTCCCGCATGAACCCAGCCTATTTTACAGAAATACTCTCCACCCTTTAGGAAGGTCATCCCTTCAAACAGTTGCCCCTCAAAAAGCCCAGGAATCAAATCTCCCACCGTGCAGAGCGAAATAACCGGTTTTTCAGGCTGGCCAGGGATAACTTCCGTGGGCATTATCTCAGCCGCGGAAAAAAAGTCAAGGGCTCGATCGCTAACCGGAAAGAGCCCGGTTTCTTCCTGCCTCTGATTGATGAGGTCGAAGGGATTAGCTCCCTTTTCGCAGTATTGGTTGCAGGCAACGCAGGTAATGCATTCTTTGATGATGGAGGCTGGTTCTCCTTTAATGAGCTTATCAATCTCCTCTTTCGCTTTCTCTTTACTGTA
>JACUTO010000227.1 GCA_014859755.1 Candidatus Bathyarchaeota archaeon | reverse complement strand
ATGTTGTCCATGTTCCTCTGATTATGATTTTCTATCCATAGACAAAAGCTGTGCAGCTGAAGAAAGTGCTGCTAAAGCAGAGAGCACGGTGTCGTCTTCTGCCTCTTCTAAGAAGCGGTCCATGTTTATTTGGCTTAGCAGTACAGCCAAGTAGGCTCTGGCGGTTAGCTCGTATATGGAGGCTTTGAAGCCTGCCTTGGTTTTCTTTACGCCTATTTTCTTGACGTAGCCTGATTTTTCTAGGGTTCTTACTCGTTTATTGACGGTTGCGTAGCGGACGTGTCTGAGTCTTCTTCGGGTCTTCACTTGTTTATGTATGTCGTAGATTGTTTGCGGGCCTTTGAGGGCGAGGATGTGGAAGATTGCACTGTTAAGTTTGGCTTCTCTGCCTTTGAAAACCTGGAGTCTTCCACTCTTCCTCTTGCCCCTCGGCACACGTAGTTTCACCGGTACGGCCCACTAAAAGAAAATTTTGTGTAGAGGATGCTATTTACATTAATAGACAGGTTTTTGTAGTCTAAAACCCTCGGGAAAACGTTTCGGCGGGCAGAAACGCCCCTAGCGAGAAGTTTTTCGGCTAGCCGATATTTAAGTAACTTTTGCGTTTTCGTGTTAAAATTCAACTGTGTGAAGGTTTTCTGAGCCTGTTTTTAGGGGGTGTTTTTGGCGTGCCGAAACGTTTTTACGGGGTCAAAGTGATGACAAGAGAGCCATTTTTTGTGTTTACATCCATGTCCAAGTCTTGATTAAGGAAGGGCTTAACTTTGCTGTGGAATTCGCTGGGAATGTGCAGGGACATGCGCTCATATTCGTATGTTCGTTTGCTGCCGAGATACCGTTTCCTAGAAACCCTACATTGAATTCTAACCATTCCGCTTAGTCTCCATGCAAAAATCGTGTTTTGTCTTTGGCTTCATAAAAGAGAATTGGTGAAACGACACTCTGGATAGGTAGAGAGGCGAGTTAAAGTGAAAAAGGATTTTGGAAGCAAAGGTTATTGGCTCGGGTGGGGTATCTTTTGTTAGTGGTTTAGAGTGGCGAAGAAGCCTAAGCTTTTTGATAGACTTGAGGGTAAGAACCGCATTGCGCGTGCATATTTTTAAATGAACGGTACGGTAATTTTAACCATGAAAAGGAAACATCCGGCTAGTGAAGAAGCGATAGAATGGTCTAAGAAAAAGAATCCACCCTTGATGGATCCTCCAGAAGCCGACCTACTCATTGGATACGCCAAGAAATGTAAGATTCATTTCGTTGAGATAGGAACCCATAAGGGTGGATCTGCATCGCTGATAAGCAGATATTTGCCGCCGGGTGTTAGGTTAACAACCATTGATACGTTTGAAGAAGCACTCGAAGGTTCTTTTCCTCCACAGAAGAAACTTCCAACATATGAAGAGGCAAAACGAACAATACAGAAGCAAGGTGAAACATCTAAGGTTAAGATTATTAAGGGATGTAGTTGGGAGGTTGCTGAGGCCTGGACTGGAGAAATTGATATGTTGTTCATCGATGGTGATCATAGATATAAGGCGGTCAAGGAGGATTTCAAAAGCTGGGAACCTTATTTGATAAAAGACGGCTACATATTAATGCATGATGTAAACAGGTATGAAGGAGTTACAAGAACCTACGAAGAGATCCTGAGGAGTCCAAGGTTCATATTGGAAGAAAGAGTGATCACACTTGCTGCAATTAAGAAGTTAGGTTGATGAGATGTGCAGAGATTGAAAGAACTGGCGCGCGGTAATTCTGATTAGTTCTTTTGGTTCTACTATAACTTTTCCACGGGAAAAGCGGATTCCGCCAAAACAGGTAAACTTTTCTTTGCATAAACATACCTTGACATTACAAAGCGAACACTTCCCCTCTCAGCTCAGTAATGTATTCGGCGTATCGTCAGAATTTCCATTAAAATTGGCTTTGACGTTCACATGAGAGTTGACCAATCCTAAAGTAGTGGAAACGCCCATTTTCTTAATTGAGGCTTAAATTGAGGAGCGATGATATTAGTGAATAAGAAAGCCACGATCGTAATTCGTCTTGTAGAGGAAAGTGCTAAGTCGAATGAGGAGATTGAGAAGGAGATTATGGAGGAGCTTTCAA
>JACUTO010000226.1 GCA_014859755.1 Candidatus Bathyarchaeota archaeon | reverse complement strand
GTTCTCTTGTCCTTGAGGGTAATTATTCTGAAGTCAGAGTCGAATGCTTCGTTAATTCGCTGCTCGTCAACTTGCATCTCAGTTTTCCTTAATAGCGTTGCAAGAGTTTGTAGGTCTTCTCGAGTGACTTTAACCACGATGTCTATGTCCATGGTGGTTCGAGGCGTACCATAATAGCTTGCTGCTAGGGCTCCGGTAAACATATAGTCGATTCCAGCGGTGTTAAAATTTTTGACTATTCTTCTGATTAAGCCTCCAAATCTGCCCACTTTCTAAACCTCATGATGTCGCCGCCTATTATACATGATTCTTGCCCTAATTTTTTCTAGGAGCTCTTCTTCCTTGATTGTCGCATCTTGATCCTTAAGGGCATCAGCGCAAATATGGATACATGTATCAATCATGCTTATTGAGAGATTCACCTTTTCCTCTGGCTTCAACCTTTCAAGATTCAACTGCACACCACCCCTAACAATATGTGCTTAGCTTCTCGATCTAAGTCAAACAAGGGCATGATTTTGCCTTCGAGTTTAGAAATAACCTATTTCTGAACTTAAATAATTCGACTTAGGTGAACTTTCCAAGATTATTGATTGGATATTTATCCTCCCACCGTAAAGAGAATTGAAAGAGTTTTGGCATTCCTGAATTTGCCTTAACTTATCTTTGAATTTTTTCTCGAATTTTGGGTAAGGCTTCTTCTTGGAGGCGTTTGATTCCAATGGTTGTTATTTTGTAATTGCCTTCCTCGGTTTTTGTTGCAAATCCCTCTCGACAGAGTTCACCCAGTCGCGTGCTCGTTATTTTTGCACTTTTTCCAAGTCCAGCCTGTAACTCTTCTTTAGAAAGAGTATCGCTATTCAACAGTCCCAGTTTATTGCCGATATACGCCGCTAGAAGATCTAATGCTAAGGTTTCACCATCCGTGAGTTTTTGTTTGGAAACAAGGAGACTGGGGCCTTCAGGAGCAACGGCGATGATGTTTTTGCACTCGTCAATGAGTTTTTCAAGGTCAACTGTGAGAAGGGCTTTCCGTGCTACTTCAAGGGCGGGAATCATCTCGCTAAAGAATCGGTTTATGCTGATCCAAACATCGTTCACGTTGCCCGTAAAGGTTTGTTCCACATCTCGATATTTGATGTGCACCGTGATTGTTTCTTTGCTCAACCCGTTGCGCCTCGCAGTTTCATCAACACTTCTTCCTCGATCCATCTTTCGCCCTGGGTGGTCAATTTGAACTCGGGTCTGGCAGGGTCTGGTTTAAAAACTATTCCTCGCTTCGTCATTTCGTTGAGACGAGCCGGCACCATGGATCTGATTCCGCTTGAAGCCAGCAGTCGGCTAATCTTGGTGGCCGTGCTGGTTTTTTCGTCGGAAGCAAACAGGACTAGTCCGATGGCTTCGTAGTGGGTGAGCTTCTCTCTAGTAGTGATTATGGGGCCCTCGGTTGTGAGTTCCACTATCCCCTCCAGTTGCGTCTTTATTGGCGGAGTCAACTTCGCTGATATTAGATTGCCTATATCGCTCATGAATTCAGGCGGCATAGTCTTCAGCGTTGCAAGAATTTCCTGAGCGCTGTCTCCTTCAACAACAATTTCTCCGAAGGGAGCTTTGATTTGCACCCGAATTTTTCCCATTTTCACGCCTTTCCTCCAGCCAAAACATACACATAACCCTTATCAGTCTTCCACCTCTTTATCTTGTTTTTTCTAACAAGCCACGCCAACACTCCTGAAAGGGTGGTGGATGGATAATGAAGGGCGTTGGCCTTCAATGCTTCTCCAAGCTCGGTCAAGGTTCTAGATTGCTTGCCCCAATCTGTTCCGAGCAACTGTAAAACAGCCTCGCTGCAACTCGAAGAAGAAATGGAAGGATAAGTGGAAGTAACGGACTTAGAAGCTGTTCTCACATTTTTCGTTGACTCAAAAGCCTTTGAAATGCTGGCCACCAAACTCGGAAGCTCCTCAATGGTTTTTATCACCTCTTCCCGGGTTCCGCTGATTTCAATCTCCTGCTGTCCCATCTTTACGCGAAAAGAAAAAGGCATTTCCATCGAATTCTCCACAACCAAATACGACATAACTACTTTTAGAATTTGCTTCCAACAACCATCACGAAAACAGTGGCTA
>JACUTO010000030.1 GCA_014859755.1 Candidatus Bathyarchaeota archaeon | reverse complement strand
GACATCGAATATTTCTAGGAGCCTGTTTATCTCGAATTTCGGAGCCATCTCTGGAGACTTCGGTTCTTCAACTCGGTGTTCACCTTTCCTCATTCGAACAGAGACAACGCCAACCTTATTGGCACATAGAATGTCAGTGTCAAGTTGATTTCCCACGAAAACAGTTTCTTCTGGAGAAACACCCAGATCCTTGAGAACCAGCTTAAACATTTCTGGCGTAATCGTGTCCTCTTTTATCTCTTCAGATATGACAACACGATGGAACAAATGCGCTATTCCCAGCTGTATGAGCTTCTGCCACTGCTTTACAGCTCTTCCTTCCGAGACGATTCCTAGCTGGTATCCACTTTCTCGCAGTTTCAAGAGCACTGATATTGTGTCGGAGTATGGCTTCAAATACGCAGAGCTTGTTTCACGGTAGGCTATCACACCAGCGGCTATAACTCGGGGATTCCATCCTAGGCCGAGGCGTTCCAGAAGTTTGTCGTAGTGTTGGTTATAGTGAGGTCCGAACTCCTTAACGATTTCTTCGAGAATGCGGTAAGCGATTTCTATGTTTGTGGGCAGTCCAGCTTCAATCATCGCTTTTATGGCGTTTAATCTTGCCGTACTCATCTGAAAAGAGGCATCGTAAAGTGTGTCGTCAATGTCGAAGAGAACACATCTTATTTTCATTTTTTCACGACCTTTCTGAGTTTTTCAGGCTTGTCTGGATTTAGGTTTCGAGCTATGGAACTGTAATAGGCGAATAACTGTAACGGTACTACATAAAGAATTGGAGAAAAGATTTTTGGAAAACCTTCCGGAATGCGCACAAATCCCTCGGAAACTTTTTCCACTCTGTCCGATTTTTCCGAAATCGAAATCAAAGGAGCCCCAAATTTTCTTATGGTCTCCATCAATCCGAGAAAAATGTCTATCTCATCCGCGGACAGCATGAATAAGACAGGAGTTTTTTTGTTAAGCAGTTGTATAGGCCCGTGTAGAAATTCTCTGCTTGCAAATCCTTCGGCAAATATGTTGCAAGCTTCTTTCAGTTTAAGCGCGCCTTCTAATGCGGTAGCATAGTTTGATCCGCTACCCAACAAGAAAAAGTAACTTTTGTCTTTGTGCATGTTTGCGAGTCCACGCGTCAAATCTTCGTTCATACTTATGGTTTTTGAAATAAGTGTCGGCGCCTCGAAAAGTCTTTCTCTAAGGTGCTCTAAGTCTTCAGACCCAAGCTCTCCTGTGGGTGTTAACTCCAGAGAAAGTAGAAAAAGCATTGCCAACTGTGCAATATGGCTTTTTGTCGCCGTCACAGCGAGTTCCCCGCCTGCCCGTGTGAGTAGGGTGTAACGCGATAGTTTTGTGAGCGAACTTCCGGGAGTGTTGGTGACCGCTAATACGTCCATGTTCTTCTCCAGTGCGGCTTTCACCGCAGCAAGGATGTCGATGCTTTCTCCAGACTGAGATATAGCGATGAGCAGGGCTCTTCGTTTGACGGCTGAAGGAATCCAGACTGGAAACTCTGACGCCGGAATCAGGCTAGTGACTAGTTTCGTCAACGTGAAGAATGCGTATTGTGCAGCCAGTCCAGCGTGGTAGCTAGTTCCGCTGCCAGTGATGTAAATCATCTCATATTTTTTAGACCTGATTTCTTCTACTAAATCCTTAACTTCTTTAGAGCCTTTCGTTAGTGTGGTTTGAACTGCTTGAGGCTGTTCGTGGATTTCACGCACCATGTGGTGGGGAAACTGTTTCATAATCATACTTGTCCATTATGTTGTTCAAACGTAGGCTTAAATGGCTTTTTTGGAGTTGTCATGGCTTCGGGTTGCTATTTCAGCTTGCTCACGTTTTCTGCAACTTTCTTTAAGGCAACGACTACATCCTTCAGGTCTTTTTCAGTTAGAGACTGATACACGGGTAGCAGAAGGTCTTGGGATGACAATTTTTCAGCGTTTGGACAGAGACCCCGATGATGAGACACTTTTTCGCCATGCAACGGGTTGTCAAATGGAAAGTGGGTATCGCCGTATCCAACCTTGTTTTTTATCGCATCTTGAAGGTGGACAGGTATCGGGCAATATCCTTCAGCATGTATACCCTCAGCCAGCAGCGCCTCCGCAAAACTGTCTCGGGAAATTCCAACCCTTTCCTGAATCACGAGGGCTCCATACGCCCAGTAGACATGTTTCACGTCGTTTCGGATGTAGGGCGGTTCTATGCCTTCAATCTCCTTAAGGTGCCGTGTCAAATACTCTGCGTTTCTCCTCCGTTTCTCTATAAAGCTATCCAACCGTCTGAGCTGAACCAGCCCCATGGCTGCTTGAGGGGCGGTCATACGATAGTTGTAACCGATTCCCCAATACACGTTGTGTGCAGGAACGTTTGGGTAAGGTGAGACGTCTACACGGCAGTGGTTAGCGATGGATCTGACCCGTTTCGCGAGCTTTTCGTCGTGGGTGATGATCATTCCGCCTTCTCCACCCGTGGTCATATGCTTGTTTAAGTAGAAACTAAAACAGCCTAAATCGCCGAAGGTGCCCACTTTTCGGCCTTTATATGTGGCGCCGTTAGCCTGTGCACTATCTTCAACGACAACGAGATTGTGGCGTCGAGCGACCTCCATTATGGCGTCCATGTCTGCGGATTGACCCAACATGTGAACCGGAATCACTGCCTTAGTCTTTTTGGTGATTCTCTTTTCCATATCACTGGGGTCAAGGTTGTAGGTTTTCGGGTTCACGTCGGCAAAGTTTAGGACAGAACTTTGATGTAGGATGGCATTTGCCGTGGCCATGAAAGTGTAAGGTGGAAGAATAACGTCGTTTGCAGGGCCGATGCCCGCGGCGGCGAGGGCCACGTGCAGTGCGGCGGTTCCGGAATTGACGGCTATAGCATACTCAACGCCATAATACTTCGCGAAGGCCTCCTCGAATTCGTTTATCTTCTCGCTCACAAGTTGGGAAAGCTTTCTTGACCTATAGACCTCCAACACGGCGTTTATTTCTTCCTCCGTCATGTCAGCTTCTAGCGGAACGAAATGTAAAACGGTTTCTCGTACGGGTTTGCCACCTTTGATGGCCAATTCTTCCATGTATAAACCCTCCTATAGTTGGTTATCGAACGTTTATGTTTTTATAAATTTCAGTTCCATTCAGGCGGAGTCATTTGGTAGAGCAGTTGCATCGTCTGGTACCGTCTCAGTCAGTAGCAACTTCGTGGGTTTCATTCTTCGCAGTGATTCATTTGACATCGATTAGGATGGCACCATCACCCATCACAGTTCATCCCAAACTAATCACGTATACACTATACATGTACGAACGCTGAGACTATGGTTTTAGAACGACCTTTATCACATTCTCTAGTCCTTTCTCTATCATGCCCAGTCCACGTCGAATCTCCTCTAAGGGCAACACGTGTGTGATCAAAGATTTCGCATCGATTTTTCCTTTCGAAATAAGGCGGGCGGATTTGCGATAGTCTTCTTCACCTACCGTTCTAAAACTCGCCCGAATTTCGAGTTCTCTGTCAAAGACTCTTGAAAGGTCTATTTCGCCGGGTTTCAAATGGAATCCGAATATCACTGTTCTTCCCCTAGGCTTGACCATTTCAACTGCTTGACGCACAACAACAGATTTTCCGACAGCGTCAATGGATACGTCAACACCTTTGCCGTCCGTCAACTCTAACACATGTTTGACGGGATCTTCCTTCGCCGAATTTACCGTTGCGTCTGAACCCATCTTTGAAGATTTCTCTAGTCTCGAATCTACAACATCGCACGTAATGATGCTTTCGGCCCCAGCAAATCTCGCCAACTGGGTGAGCAGAAGGCCAGCTGGGCCTTGCCCGATGATTGCTACGCTGTCGCCAACTGAAACATCAGCTCGATATATTCCGTGTAATGCGCAAGCCAAGAGGTCGATTAGGGCACCTTCGTCATAACTTACGTTCTTAGGCAAAGGATAGCAAAAACGAGCTGGAACCTTGAGGAACTGGGCGTATGCGAAGTCGGCGACACCGGGATTTTCACATAGTTCTTGCATACCCTTCTTGCAGTAGAAACACTTTCCACAGGGCAAAGCGTATAGAGGGCCAGGCACCACTTTGTCGCCAGGCTTCAACGATTCAACGTTTTGACCTACCTCCATAACCTCTCCGCAGCATTCATGTCCAGGTTTACCCGGTGGCAGAGGGTAGACTACGCCTGGAATTTCACCTTTTAAGAAATGCATGTCCGTTGCGTTGCAAACTGCCACGGATTTAACCCTCAGGAGGACTTCGTCTTTTCCGGCGATTGGTTTGTCAACGTCTTCTACTCGTATGTCATTTGGGGCGAAGAAAACTGCGGCTTTCATGGATGAATGCTTTTGAGCATTAAATTTAAAGGTTCCGTTATTTCAGTGTAATTCAAGACAGATTTATCAGAGATTCATTGGATAAAACTTAAATTAAGAATGGATATAATAAACAAATTGCTGAACAGGTAAATGGTGTAAAACATGAAAAAAATGAAAGCTGTATCGAGAACGATATGGGTGGCAATTGTAGTCATCATCATTATTATCGCGGGCGTAGCAGTCTATTGGTGGTACACAATGCCACCAGCCGAGGAGGAGGTCGAGAGGAAGATCAGCATAGCATGGACAGAAGGACCAGAATTCGATTACATTGAAGACAGAATAAGCGAGTTCGAAACGGAATACGATATCGAAGTAGAGTTCCTGAGAATTCCACGGGCGCATATAATAGAAAGGCTAATGTTGGAGATTTTGGCGCCAACCGGAAAAATCGACGGAACGGTACTTTACATTCTTGAAGCTCCCACACTTGCAGGTACAGGAGGACTCGTTAACCTTTACGATTACAAGGCGAAATCAGAGTGGATAGCGGATACCTTCTACGAAGGACAGCTAGAAATTCTAGAGTTCGACGGAGAGCTGTACTTCTTGCCTACACTTTGGAACGGCGCCTTACTCACTTATTATCGAAGCGACTTGTTCGCCGACACAGCCTTGAAAGCCGCTTTTAATGCTACGTATGGATATGAACTGGAACCCCCGGATACACCTGACAAACTGCTTGATGTGGCTGAGTTCTTCCACGATCAAGGCTATATTGGTATTCACCTCCAATTGACCACTGCTGAAATGGGTGCCGGAGCCTACACAATCTATCCGGGACTCGCACACCATTTCGGTGGAGGAATCTATGACGACGCGACCGGCGAAATAACATGCAACTCGACAGAAAGCGTTGAAGCGTTGGAATACCTCATAGAATTAGCTCAATATGCACAGGAGGACGTCCTAACCGATGGAACCTTCGAAGCAGAACTAGCCGTCATGCAATGGACAGACTTGGCCATGGCTGATCAATGGTCGTACATGATTCCAATGTTGCCTGACGCCGCTGCGGAATGGAGCATCTCGGTAAGGCCGTTTCCACAAGGACCTGATATGCTCGGGATAGCGATTCTGAACACCTCACCAAAGAAGGATCTGGTCTGGGAATTTGTTAAGTGGACAAGTTCCTTTGACATAGTAAAAGGAACCACGCTAGTTACTCCTAAGGCTGCAGGCAGAGCGGATGTGGCTACCGATCCGGAAGTTGCGTCTCAACCCTGGGTAGACGTTCTTCTAGACTCCTATGGGCGAGTGCATCCGATAGCCCCCATAGTAAAGGACCCGAGAGCCGTGGAGATCTACGAAATGATGATGCTTCGCCTGGGGCAAGCACTCACCGGAGCAAAAACCGCTAAAGAAGCACTTGACGCTCTTTATGAAGACATAGACGCGATTTTGCAGTACTAACAAAACATTAATCCCCCCTTTCTCTTTATATTTATCGTATCTTAGAGAACATGCTAGTGAAAAGAATGGAGAAACTAAGAAGTCTCCAGTTAACAAAAGAAGCCAGATTTGGAATATTGCTGATATTGCCAGCGTTCTCCATACTTGCCCTTGTTTACATTTACCCACTAATCTACAACGTTGACCTCAGTTTGTCCCGATGGAACCTTGTTCCTCCGACCGAAAAAGAATACATCGGCCTACAGAACTACGAATCGCTTTTTTCGTCAGATATATTCCATAAAATACTTGGCAACACCCTTTTCTTCACAGCCCTAAGCGTTCCAATCGAGTTTTTCGCTGGACTCGGATTAGCTCTGTTGCTGAACAAGAACATCAAAGGGAAGAATGTAGTAATAACGATACTTGCGTTGCCAATGATGATTGCCCCTGTTGTCGGAGCTCTTTCATGGAGGTGGCTCTACGCCTACGACTATGGCGCCCTCAACTATTTGCTCAGCTCTATCGGAATAAAACCCATTGTGTGGACTGGCGACGTGAATGTAGCCATGTACTCCGTGATTATCGCCGATGCTTGGATAACAACCCCGTTCATGATGCTGATTATCTATGCGGGGCTCAACATGATCCCGCAAGAACGGTACGAAGCGGCGAAAATAGACGGGGCCTCAAGTTGGCAAATGTTTCGTTACGTCACCCTTCCATCCTTAAAAAGTGTACTTTTGGTCGCCTTGATGATTCGGTCGATAGACGCGTTCACCAAACTATTCGACGTGGTTTACGTAATTACCGGAGGGGGTCCCGCCTACGTCACAGAAGTTTTGCCCACCTATACCTACAAGGTAGGCCTTAGGTTCTTCAGACTGGGAAGCGGAGCTGCTTTGGCTATGATTACCTTGATGGTCACAGCCATTATGATCGCAGCTATGATGAGAGTTTCTAAAATAGGAAGGTGAGAAAATCGTGACCGTTCAGGTTAGAATAAAACGGAACATCCGAAAAATACTGGAGAGGGCATCCGTTTACGGTGCAGTGATCGTGGCTTTGATAATTGTGTTGTTCCCGTTGTATTGGATGTTTTCTACGTCCATAAAGCCTCCGTTGAAGATTTTCTCGATTCCTCCCAGTTTGATTCCTCCAGAGTTAACCTTTAAGAATTACGCTGACTTGTTCGTTAGAGTGCCCTTCTTGAATCTTTTCTTGAACAGCGCAATTATCACTGGTGGTGCGTTGGCAGTCGGCTTGAGTTTCGGGAGTTTAGCCGCTTATGGGCTTTCCAGATACGAGTTTCCGGGGAGTCGCTACTTTCTCGGCTTTGTGATCATTTCGAGAATGATTCCTTACGTAGCATTCGTTATACCCATATTCCTCTTGACGTCCAATCTAGGCTTGTTGGATACGCATGTTGGCGTGATTTTGGCGCATTCAATTTTTATCATGCCCTTTACCATCTGGTTAATGAAGTCCTTTTTTGATGAAATTCCCAGAGATTTCGAGGAAGCCGCGATGGTGGATGGAGCCTCTAGATTAGGTGCTATTAGGATTGCCTTGCGTCTAGCTTTACCTGGTTTAGGAACAACTGCCATCTTGACTTTTCTGGATTCTTGGAACGAGTTTATGTTCGCCCTCACGATAACTAGAACCTTTACGTCGAAAACAGTTCCAGTCGCGTTGGTGGAGTTGCTTGAGAGGCCTTACCAAGTGCCTTGGGGAGTAATAACCGCTGGGTCGTTCATATTCACTATACCGATTTTGGCTTTGGGTTATTTCATCCAAAAGTATGTGGCCAGAAGCTTTGTGCTCGGAGTAGTTAAATAACTATCCTGCGGGATCAGAGGAAACTTCTTATGAATAAAATCAACTATTTTAACCGGGAATCGCGAAAAACTAGTTGGAATGCACAACAATGGTTGAGGTAAGGTTCGAGGGCGTCACCAAAAGATTCGGAAAAGTTGTGGCAGTCGATAATTTGAACTTGAACGTAGAGGATGGAGACTTTCTGGTTTTGCTAGGACCCTCGGGTTGCGGAAAAACCACCACACTTAGATTGGTCGCTGGCTTGGAAACTCCCGACGCAGGAAACATCTATATCGGAGATGTCCTCGCAAACGAGCTTTCTCCAAAAGATAGAAATGTAGCAATGGTCTTCCAAAGCTACGCATTGTACCCTTACATGAGCGTTTTCGACAACATCGCGTTCCCAATGAAACTCCGGAAAATGCCCAAGAAAGAACTCCGGAAAAGGGTCCGAGAAGTGGCGGAACTACTCAAGATAGAGAACCTACTGAACAGGAAACCCCGTCAACTGAGCGGGGGACAACAGCAGAGGGTGGCGTTGGGACGAGCCTGGATTAGGGAACCCCAACTCTTCTTGATGGATGAGCCGCTCAGCAACTTAGACGCTAAGCTACGAGTCGTCATGAGAACAGAGTTGCGGAAGTTGCATCATAAACTCAACATCACCACAATTTACGTCACCCACGACCAAGAAGAAGCTATGACGCTGGGCTCCAGAATCGCTATACAAAACAAGGGAATCCTGCAGCAAGTGGGTACTCCTCAGCAGGTCTATGAATATCCAGCGAACGTGTTTGTTGCAGGTTTTATCGGAAGCCCAGCGATGAACATGCTGAAAGGAACTCTCGTAGAAAAAAATGGCGAATTCTTCATGGATGCAGGCGTATTCCAGTATCCAGTTTCGCCCGAAATAGCAAAGGAATCATCCAGCACAGAAGTAATATTAGGCGTGCGGCCCGAAGACTTCGTTATTTCGAGTAAGAAGGCGCCACATGCCATTAAAGCCAAAATCGAGGTTATGGAACCGTTGGGCCGCGAATCTATCCTCTCACTGGATCTCGGTGGAGTCCCCCTCACGTTAATAGCCAAATCCACGGTGGGCCTCTCCACTGGCGATGACATATGGATAACATTCGACGAAAAGAAGCTCCACATCTTTGACGAGAAGACCCAAAAACGCTTAGGGCTTCCCAAGCACGTCAAGGTGGCAAACTAAACCCCTAGAAATACACCTTTCGAACGCGTACGACGGATGTGTGCGCGAAGTCAGAGTAAAAATAAGAATGACGCATGTCATATTATCCCACGGTAGGGTGTAAAGTGAAATGAAGAAGACTCTTTTAGTTAAGCTGAAAGAAATAGTTGGTCCTAAGTATGTGTCAGACGATTTATACGTTCGCTGGAGTTATTCTATGGATTCAAACATCTTTGATGTCATTAATCCAACACCGCCACTCATGGTTGTAAGACCGGGCACTTTAGAAGAAATTTCAAGAATACTGCGCCTAGCAAACGAGGCCAGAATACCCGTTTATGTTAGAGGAGGAGGCACCGACGGCGGAGGAAGTCGTGGAGAAAAAATACGCAGTTCAATCTTAATTGATATAACTCGCATGAATAAGGTCTTAGAAGTAGATGAGAATTCGCAAACTGTCACCGTGCAAGCGGGAACTACGTGGGGCAAGCTTAACAAAGAAGTGGAAGAAAAAGGCTGGAAATTGGGTTTTAAGGGTCCATACTCCGGCTACGGGTCGACCGTAGGAGGAAGCATTGCCGTACAGAGTAATGGCTACGGCAGTCCTAGGTACGGCGTAGTTGCAGAGGATATGACAAATTTAAAAGTAGTATTACCGAACGGTGAAATATTGGAAACTGGATCAGCAGTAAATCCCAGCGCCAAAAAATTTTACAGATATTGTATAGGTCCAGATTTGGCAGGTATTTTTATCGGTTCTGGGGGATGCTTTGGCGTGATAGCAGAGGTGACTTTACGATTGTACCCAAGGGCTATAGACGATGCGTTCGGAGCATACGGTTTCAAAGATTACGAATCTTGCCAAAAATGCTATTATCGTTGGCTTAAAACTAGAGAAGCAGAGCATATTGCATGGTTTGCCAAAGACGGTTTAGAAGTTAACACTCCCGAATTGGCGGAAGAAGGATACGTTTCATTGTTGACCTTCGTTGTCGAAGATCAAACTCACGAACTTGTTGAAGCTAGGGCAAACCTCTTGAATCAAATAGCGAAGGAGGAGGGAGGAGAGAGTTTAGATGCAGAGAAATACGCTAAGGACGATTGGAATTACAAATTCGAACTTTTGCCTAGATGGGCAGCGAAAATTGGACAATGGCAATGGAACTGCCATATGATTCCTGCAGGAGATACTCTAAAAGACTTGAAAGCTATTATGGCCTTTTTGGATCAACGTGAGGAGGAGCTTAAGAAGCACAACATCACGCATTCTACTGTGAGCATCGCACACAAAAACGCAGGGCATGTCTCAACTTCTTTATACTACGATCAAAGCAATCCAGAAGCAGTTGACTTAGTGAAGAAATTAAGTGATAAATATGCTGAAATAGCAATAACTAAGAATGGAGGCTGTAATTATTGGTTGGGCAAAATCTGGTATCCCTATACCATCATGAGGAACCCTATCTACAGAAAGCTTCTGATAAAGGTTAAGAAAGCGATAGATCCGAACAACATAATGAACCCCGGCGGACTAACACTGCCTTGCAACCTAGAGGAAGTATAGCTATGCACTTAAGAGAAAGAACCACAAAACGAAGGAGAAAAGGAAGGAGTCTGGAGAACTATAAGAAAGATGTCTATCTATGTGCTAGGTGCGGATACTGTAGGAATATGGTGAGAGCTAGAGACGACACAGATTTGATATGTCCTATTCGTGAGAATACTGGTGGATTTGATTCCTTTACAGCGAGAGGAAGAAATATAATCGCGAGGGTAATTTTAGAAGGAAAAATTGATGCCCAAAATGTTTCCGAGGAGTTTGTAGACTCTTTATATGCATGTACTCTTTGCGGAAATTGCCAAATGCATTGCTTAGCACTTGACCCCGAAACTTGGGATAGTTTTCCACACAATAAATTTGTGGATCGCAAAATCGACATTTTAGGGATAACGGAGTCGCTAAGAAGCCTGATTGTGGAGAAAGGAGTTCCTCCCCCTGCAATTCGGGATGTCCTGAATAATATTCACTTGTACGGCAACCCAGAAGGCAGACCCCGAAGTAAGCGTGATGCATTTACGAAGGGACTCAATTTTCATGTCAAGAGAGCAAGGGATGAGAGATGCGGAACATTATTCTATGTGGGTTCCATCGCCTCTTACAATGAGCGAAATCAGAGAACGGCGCAAGCATTTGCTAAGATTCTACGCGCTGCCAACATCGATTTTTGTATTTTTGGCAATGAAGAGGAGGATAGTGGTGGGGACGTTCTCAGACTCGGAGAGGGAGGTCTGTTCGGGGAACTCGCCAGACGTAATTTCGAACTCTTCCGTAAATATGAAATTAAGAATGTTATTTGCCTCTCTCCTCATGACTACGATGCTTTTCTCAATGACTATCCTGCATTTTTAGGAGAAGAGTGGTCCAGATTAGACCTTGAGGTTCAGCATTATACCGAGTTTATTATGGATCTCATACACGACAAGAGCGTGAACATAAATCATAAATTCGACAAAAACGTGACTTTTCACGATCCCTGTTATTTGGGCAGAATAAATGACATTTACGATGCTCCTCGGGAGATACTCCGAGCAGCAGGAGCTAACTTGGTCGAAATGAGACTGTCACATCAGAATTCTTATTGTTGCGGCGGTGGAGGAGGAGGTATATGGTACGAACCCTTACACAAACCCCGACTAGAGAATGAACGAGCAAAGCAGGCTTGCGACACGCATGTCAATGTACTTGCAGTAGCGTGTCCCATATGCACCCAGATCTTGGAGGATGGAATGAGCGCCATTGAGAAATGCAACATGAAAGTCTTGGACGTCGCAGAAATTCTACTTGAACCAATTGGCTCAAAAGATCAGAATCGTTAAGTAGAGAGAATTATGTAATAAGTTTCTGGTAATATGCATGAAAAGGCTTGGAGTTGGATTTGTAGGCACAGGTTGGGTAGTTAATACCTACCATGCGAAAGCTTGGAGAGGAGTGAGGCATGCAGACATAACAGCCATCTGCGATCTTGAAGAAGAGCGAGCGAAGACCACAGCCGCATTATGCAGAGAACTTGGCGTAGGCAACCCCAAAGTCTACAGGGATGTTTCAGAAATGGCTAAAGATCCGAAAGTTGATGCTATATGGATAACTGTGCCGAATTACGCTAGAATTCCAGTAGTGAAAGCGATAACCGAGGAAGTTACTCAAGGGCGAGCTGAACTTGTAGGGTTAGTATGTGAGAAACCGTTGGGTCGTAACGTGAAAGAGGCACGGCTGATGTTAGAGATGGTGGAGAAGGCAAGTATGCTACATGGCTACTTGGAAAATCAAGTTTTTATGCCATCGCTAGTTAAAGGTAAAGAAATTTTGTGGAAAAGAGGTGCAAACATTGCTGGTCGTCCATATCTTGCAAGATGCTCCGAGGAACATGGAGGACCGCACACAGCGTGGTTCTGGGATGCTTCACGTCAAGGTGGAGGAGCATTAAATGATATGCTGTGTCATAGCATCGAGGCTGCTAGGTTCTTGTTAACTGCCCCTAATGAGGAGAAAGAAGCTCTAATTCCCCGGGCTGTATCAGCTGAAATAGCTTCATTAAAATGGAGTAGCAGACCGAAGTATGTAGAAAGACTGAGAGAGATGACTAAAGGAGAAATTGATTATTCGAAAAAGCCAGCTGAGGACATGGGAAGGGCAAGCATAGTTTACGAGACCAAAGAGGGATTATTGGTATTGAGTGAGCTGTCCACTTCTTGGAGCTTCGTTCCAGGCGAACGAGTTTATCTCGAGTTATTAGGACCAGAATATTACATGCAGATTGATTCCCTAAATCCAGAAATGAAAATTTTCTTCAGTCGAGAAATCAAAGGTCCAAGCGGGGAAGATTTAGTAGAAAAACAGGCGGCTGAACAAGGTTTTATGCCAGTTTTACCTGATGAGACCTCCACATATGGGTATACGGAAGAACACAGACATATGGTTGAAAGTTTTCTGAATGGAAAAATGCCCCGGGAAACATGGAAAGACGGAGTTTTCGTAGTCGAACTCTTAATGGCCTGCTACATGGCCGCTGAAAAGAATAAAAAATTGAGTTTTCCTCCTGCACGTCTAGAAGACTTCGTGCCAAAGGTTGCGCAAGGAACTTGGAACCCAAAGGACATAATAAAAGCAACTTTTGAATGATC
>JACUTO010000225.1 GCA_014859755.1 Candidatus Bathyarchaeota archaeon | reverse complement strand
TGGAAACGACGTTTAAGGAAGAAACAGAAAGCGACCTCGTGGGGGAACAAACCGTGCTCATTGGCGGGCTAATTGAACTCATCAAAAAGGGCTTTGAGGTTCTCGTGGAAGCGGGATATCAACCGGAACTTGCCTACTTTGAGGCTTGTAACGAGGCGAAACTGATAATGGATCTGATTTATCAGGGGGGATTCACGGGGATGCTTAAGGCGGTTTCGAAAACTGCCAACTATGGCGGTTTGGTTGTGGGACCCAAAGTTATAGACGAACACGTTAAAGAGAACATGAGGAAGGCTGTTAGGGATGTTCAAAGCGGTAAGTTTGCCAAGGAATGGATTAAGGAGAGAGAAACGGGTGAGAGAAAACTGAATGCTTTGATGAAGAAACTTGAGGAGCATCAAATCGAGAAGGTGGGCAGATTCATCAGAAAGACCGCTGGAATTGAAAAATAAACTATTTATGAACCTTACTCTTGCTTATGCTTGCAACCTAGCTTAGAAAATATATCGAAATCCGGAATATGCTGATTCTTAGAGGATGGTATTTATAGAAAAAATTAACATTCTGTTCTAGTGATGTAAATGCAGTTTATTGAGATTCCAGAGTTTCCGAAATTGCGTGGCGAAAAAGCAATTGAGGCCCTTTACGATTTCGTAGATGAGCTTGAGAAACAAAGAGACAAAGAGTTAACAGACAAACAGACCACCGTTTTGATCAAGTTTGCTTGGGGATTGATCTCTTCTATTGAGACAGAAAAGCGGTTGGGCACCTCAGACAAAGACGTCAAAGAAATGCGTTTTGTGAGCCAGCTTAAGAGAACGATTATGAAGTACATTCCAGAATCATTCCGAATACACGCAGACGGTAGGTTATGGAAGTTAAATCGATGAGGAGTTCCTTTGAAATAATTGCGGAAATACTAAGAGTAGCGAAGAACGGAGCGAAAAAGACGCGTATTATGTATTCGTGTGGGCTCAGTTACAGATTTGTTGAAAAATATCTCGCTCGGTTACTAGAAACCGGTCTTCTCAGAATCGGAAATTCTTATCACACAACCGAGAAAGGGATACGATTCCTTCGAAACTATCAAACCATGGAACTTCTCCTGAAAACAAGAAACTAGAAGAATTTCGTCTAATAAAAAACACAACGGAATGCTTGCAGCTAGTTAATCATTCTACGTTTTCTATTTCTGGTTGATCCTTCACAGAGTAAATTCAGTTAGGTGAAACAATGATCAGAGGCTAATGAGCCAGTTAAGATAGCAATACATTAATCTCAAACCGCTTTTGCAGTTTTCCTCGTATATACAAGCATCACAAAATTCCTTTAATAGTGGAAAATGTCTCTAATTACTAACGCGTCAAGAGGCCCATAGCCAATGCTGATTCGAGAGGTCATCCTGGAAAACTTCATGTCCTACGAATACGCTAGGATACCCTTTAAACCGGGCGTCAACGTTGTCTGCGGACCCAACGGCTCAGGCAAATCATCCATGCTCCTGGGAATTTCAGTCGCACTGGGCCAATCTTACACAGAACGCTCCAAAAAATTAAGCGACCTCATCCGATGGGGAAAAGACCAAGGAAGAGTCACCTTGGTTCTAGACAACTCCCCAAAAGATGGACGCCGACCAGCTCCCAGAATAAAAAAAGACCAAATCTTTTTGACGAGAAGCTTAAGACAAGACGGAAAATACTGGTTCGAACTGGAAAACAGAGCCGCAACCAAAGCCGACATCAAACGACTTCTCTCCAAATTTGGAGTCGACCCTGAAAACATGCTCATCATCATGCACCAAAACATGGTGGAACAATTCACAGTGCTCGCACCTCAAGAAAAACTAAGAATAGTTGAAGCCGCAGTGGGCTTCGAATCCTACCGCAAAAACGTCTTAAAAGCCCAAAAGAAGCTAAACCGCATCTTAAGCCAAGAAGAGTCCGTGGAAAAACTCCTCGAATCCGCTGAACAGACCCTAACCTACTGGAGAGAACAATACGACCGCTACCAACAAAAAAAGCAGTTAAGAATGAAACGACGATTCCTTGAAAGAGAAATGGCATGGGCTGAAGTTTCCAAAAGGGAGAAAATCGTTACCGACTTAAAGGAGCAAACACAAAAGAAACAAAACGAAAACCTACAAATCGAAAACGAAACAAAAACCAT
>JACUTO010000224.1 GCA_014859755.1 Candidatus Bathyarchaeota archaeon | reverse complement strand
TTGTTTGCCACCCTTTATCACTTATGTCGCTTCAGTCTAAAGCCCTAGGAATACCACATGTCAAGGCTAAAGTAAAAGAACCTTATTTTGAAGAATATAGGGAAGCGATCTCCCGTTTCATAGAAGAAGATGGGATCAAAGGGATTGTGACCGGTGACATCTCCTTCATAGATAGTTACCACACGTGGCACATTGATGATGTTTGCAAAGGACTGAGTGTTGATGTAATTAAGCCATTATGGGGTTTAGACCGTTACCAAATTTTAAGCGAGTTGGTTTCTCAAGGATTTAAGGCCGTTTTTACCTGTGTGAGACAACCTTGGTTTGATGAAAAATGGCTAGGTCGCGAGCTTGACGAGGCCTGTATAAAGGAGTTGAAGGAGCTGAAAGACAAACATGGAATAGACCTTTGCGGAGAAAGGGGAGAATATCACACCATGATAATTGACGCACCAATCTTCAAAGAAGTCATCCAAATTTCCAAGTTTAGCAAAGAAAAAAAGGACTCCCTTTTCTTCATGAAACCTACCCAATTCTTCCTTAGACCTAAACATCGAATAAACAAACTGAGCAAAGGTTAGTTTGGATAGACGAAATGCACGCACGCTTTTTTTTGGTATGCATACAGAATCTTTTTAAATGGCGAAACATAATCGCGATTGAACAAAATGTCCTCGAAGAAGAATGAGGGTCCGCTGCTGATTACTTCTTGGAGAGCCACTGGAGCCTGCAACCTTAATTGCATGTACTGTAACGTCAATGCAACATTAGAGCCAGCTCCCGACGAATTAAATACAAAAGACGGATTACGTCTCGTTGACCAAATCTACGAGTTCGGCTCCCAATGGTTTGGATTGAAAGGCGGAGAACCACTTCTACGAAAAGACGTCTTCGAGCTGATTAGCTACGCGAGGAGCCTCGGACTTAAGATATGCCTACTAACCAACGGATATTTCGTGGATGGAAAGATCTATGACAACTTGGTGAAAAACGAGGTCTTAACATCCGTCAGCATAGATGGCTCAGAAAAAGCAAACGATATCTTAAGAGGAAAGGGCACATACAAAGCAGTTCTTTCAGCTATTCAAAAACTATCCAAGGCGGAAATTCTAAACGGCTTATCGATGGCAATTACAACCGTTAACTACAAAGAAGCGGACCACGTAGTCGCGTTAGCAGAAGAATACGGCGCAAGGTTTGTATGGTTCAACCACCTGGTTCCATGTGGAAGAGCCAGAAAAAACATACACTTGGAGCCATCACCTGAACAGTATGAATGGTTTCTAAACCACATATACGATTTAACCCAAAAACAATACAAAACCAAATTTGACTTCCATGTGCATTGTCCCTTCTACGCCCGCATCGTCAAAGAGAGGAACCCACAAAACTTTCAGGAATGGTTCAACAACGAATTCACAGGGAGATGCATATACTTCCTATTCGGCGGATACCTAAGCGTCCTTGAGAACGGCGATGTAATACCCTGCTTCTACTCAGAAGACCTAAAAGTTGGAAACATCAAAGAAAAAAGCCTAAAAGAACTCTGGAATGAAATCCAAAAATCAAATTTTTACAGGAGACTAAGAGACCCAAACAACCTCAAAGGAAAGTGTGGAGCCTGCGAATACCGTGAAATATGCGGCGGATGTAGAACCAGAGCCCACGCCCACACAGGCACATACTTTGGATCTGATCCAGCATGCATATACACACCAGCAACTCGACAAGAAAACTCACTGCATGCATGCATGCATGCTACAAGCATCGCATGCTTCAATAAGAGAAAAAGTGAATCACTACAACCATGAATGATATTGGGATTCCACTGTTTCCAGGCGTATCTACGTCAACACCACGCGGCTCAACTTAAACTCACAAGGCTTCCAAGCTGGTTGCTCCAAGTAATGACGTGTCTTCTGTTTCACCGAAGACCACGGGGACTACTCTACACTTGCAGCCAACGCATAGAGTGAAATGTGAGCATGTCCATTATGCCTATGACAGATGCGAAACAACAGTCTTCCATACTTTCTGAAAAAAAGTTAAGCTTGCCATGCGCGCATTTTATACTCCGATTGTAGAAGTGACGTTTGATGTGGGCAGATTTAGTTTTAATGAATGGAAACGTTTTAACCATGAATCCGTCTCAGCCTCATGCTGAAGCAATAGCTATAAAA
>JACUTO010000223.1 GCA_014859755.1 Candidatus Bathyarchaeota archaeon | reverse complement strand
TGGCGCCGGGGGTGGGATTCGAACCCACGCGACCCATAAGGGTCACAGGCTGACTATCAAGGGACTCCAGGCGTGAGCTTCTTAGTTGAATCTGCTCCCTACCGGATTCCCCGCACTTCATGCTCTAGGAGACCCCGGCACAACCAACTAAATAACAGCCGCCACATTTTTTAGCTTTTTGACGTCAGGACGCAAATCGCTCAGAGACCGCCGCGCCACATTTTAGGGTAGGCGCCGCGAGGCATCAAAACCCGCTGAGTTTTCGCCACGAGTCCATGGTCCATTTTCAGAATCTTTTCGGTAGATACTAGGGCCTTTGATAGTGCAACAGCCTCGCCCTTTTGGGTGAAGACGGCTACAGTGTCGTTGGGTTTTATTTTTGTATCTAGAGACAGGACTCCAGGTGCAGCTAGGTGGGCTCCGTGGCAAAGGGCGTCCACCGCAGAGTCACGTATGTAAATCTTGGGTACTAGTTCCAAGGATTTTTCCATGGGATAGATGAAACTTCTTAGCAGGTTTTCGTCGTTGGTTTCTCGCCACCGGGCAAACATGTAGGACACGTCATGCAGCGTGACCAGCCCTTCACCCTCAACGAAGGGGCCAACCCTTGTTCGACGAAGCTCCTGCATATGGGCCCCACAGCCCAGAACCTCGCCAACGTCGTAGCAGAGCTTCCTTATGTAGGTTCCAGCCTCACATCCAACCTTGAAAAGAACGTTCCGCCCATCCATCTCAAGAAAATTCACGTAGTATATCTTTCTTGTTCGAAGCCTACGCTTAACCGACGCGCGGACAGGAGGACGCTGATAGATGGTTCCGTGGAACTCGCCTAAAACAGCTTTTATCCGATCCTCTGGCACCTGAGAATGGAGCTTCATAACGCAAATGTATTCTTTCCCTGCCAGAAGAAGGGCCTGAATAACCTTGGTGGCTTCCTCTAGGGCAGTGGGCAGAACACCGGTCACTTTGGGATTTCCCCGACTTTCACGCCTCAAGGGTCCCGCCGTGACCAGCCCGTTTAAGGCTTAGGATACGCTTAACCCACGCTGTGACTTCGTGACTTGATGGACCAGCCGGTTTGTCTAGGTTTATTATTCCAAACTTCATATAGTCTTGAACAGGCCGCTCTTCGGGTTTATGACCAAAGCGTGGATTTGTTTCCTCCTCAGCCTTAACTGCCAGACTTCGTTCGATTTCCCAAGGTGTGCTGATTCTTTGCATAGTTTTCTCCAAAAATGGAAGGGTTAGGAAAGGTTAAAAGAGTTAGGATAGGGTGGGCTTCACGATGTTAGCCATCTCTTCCAGTTTACCTGCTGCTGTCAGCGCCTCAGTTACCTCTTCGTCGGTTGCGCCTCGCTTTATGTCAATTCTTGTTTGGATTGGTTCTAGGTGATTCGCGTTGACGCGTCTTCGTTTCACTCCGGAAACCTTTCTGGGGCCAGTTACGAGAACGAAGTTTTTGTCAACTATGTCCACGATAACGCATCTTCTCCCCGCTTCTCGTCCTACTATTTTGACGCATATTCTTCCTACTTCTATTGCAGGCAATTTTAACCCTCTTCTCCTTGACTAGGAATACCCATCTTTATACTTTACTGATTCTGTTAGGATAAGGATGCGTCTTATACATGACTTTTGTGATGGCGCGCACACAGAAACTATTTGGATTCATAACCGAGGATGCTGAGCTTCCGCAAAAGAGATGACACCGCAGAACTGGAAAAATCATTGATTTCAACATTCTGCTGTTATCAGGATCCAAATTGGTTGCTTGGTTGTGACGAGAAAAGGTAAGCCTGTAGGGATAATGACTGAAAGAGACGTTTTGAAGAAGATCGTTTGTAGATGTAAGAACCCTGAACAGACAAGAGTTTCAGAAATAATGTCTAAGCCTCTTATAGTCGGTAGGGTTGACATGGATTGGCTGGAGGCTGTAAAGCTGATGTTGGACCGGAACATCAAAAAGCTTCCTATCTTGGATGATGAGAGGCTTGTCGGTTTGGTAACTTTGACTGATATTGCGCGCATGCGCGTGCTACAGGCGCTGGAAATAGATACGCTTACCTTCGGCATACTCAGTCGCCACAAGCAGTCTCCCGGTTGACAGTCAAGCGGTTTTTTCCTCACCAAATTTCAACTTTCCTCCCAGAATTTGTTTTTTCTGAAATACTGCTTTTCTAACGGTTTGTCTGGAAACTGTTTATGAAAATC
>JACUTO010000029.1 GCA_014859755.1 Candidatus Bathyarchaeota archaeon | reverse complement strand
AAACTCCTTCGTGTAATCCCCTTTCCCAAATTTTACCTTCTATCCTTTCTGAAGGGGGTACCCCAACCGTGGTGCCTCCTCCTTCCAAAAAAGTTTCAATCAACAATTCGGATATGGTCTTCTTCCCCTCTTCTTTAAGGTCTATTCCAACCATTTCTCCCAAGTTTTGATCTGGGTCTACATCTACAAGAAGTAGGGGAGTATCGCCATTTTCAATGAAATATTTGGTCATAAGGGCGACAAAACTTGTTTTGCCGCTGCCTCCTCTACCCATGGAGACGATCTTTTTCATGTAACTCATCCTCTTGTTGTTCCACTTTGTGCTAATTGAGTTCGGGCCTAGCAATAAGGGTAATGGTTCTTCACCATTTTTCCCACAAACCTGCGTTCTGCTGTCTTCCTAACCTTCTTTTATCTTCCCTCTATACGTTTCCGTTTCTCAAAATTGTGCGTATGCATAAAAATAAATCTTATGAGAATAGGAAATAGTTCAGAAGATAAATTTGGAAATTGATGAGAATGAAGGATTGGAACTCGGTAAAAGTAACGACGTTAGTTGACAACGACGTTTGGAAGAGAGGACTAGCGTCTTCTTGGGGGCTTTCCTTGTATGTGGAAATAACTAGGGAAGAAGAACGGCACATAATCTTGATGGACACAAGCGGTTCCTTCGATGCTTTATTCAACAACGCAGCGAAACTCGAAGTAAACCTTTCTGATGTCGAAGTCGTTTTTATTTCACATTGGCACGGAGATCACTGCGGCTCCCTAAGCCACGTCTTGCCCTTGTTAAGGCAACCAACTCCCGTTTACGTTCCATCCGAGAACTCTTCTGGGATCAGAAAAATAAGAGAGGCTCGAGGAACTCCGATGGTTTGTTCCGACCCTGTGGGCCTCATGGAAGGTGTGACGTCAACCGGTGAAATTGGAGGATGGATAAGTGAACATTCCCTTGTGGTGAATGTGAAAAACAAAGGTTTGGTTATTTTGACGGGTTGCGCCCACCCCGGAATCGTAAGCATCGTCAAACGTGCACAGCAAGTCAGTGGAATCTCCAAAGTATACGCTGTCATAGGTGGTTTCCACATTTCTAGCGCACGTGAAGGCATAAACGTAGCGAAGTTCCTACACGAAATAGGTGTCAAACTGGTTTCTCCCTGCCACTGTACTGGTGTTAATGCTAAAATGGCGATTGCAAACGTTATGAAGGAAAGATATGTTGAGAACGGGTCTGGACAAATATTCTCAATAGATTACGAAGTTTGACGTTTCACAGCTATTCAACACGCATCCTACGTTCCGTTTTGTAGTCGGTTATAACCTTAATGTATCCTCGAAGCGCATCATCAATGCTTGGATCGCCAGTGTCAACCCTTAGGCTTTTCAAGCTTCTCAATTTGCCTTCTGCAGCAATCACAACTATATTATCCCGACCTACAATTCGAATTACCTCTGGACTTATCTGTTGGTTTCCTCTTCCAAATATGAAGCCTTGGCCCCCTATCGGAGTGACAATAATCTGTGCGGTTTTCCTCTCGACCTTCTCTAGTATTTGTTTCTCGTTTACGTCATTGGCTATGAGCTTTTTGTTACAGAAGAGGTCCACTCCTAAGAGAGTTTTCTTCTCGTCCAAGAGGTCTCCGATGGTGCGGGTGGTTGTCCCTGGACCGATGATGTAAACCACCTCTTGTTTCATGTTTTCAATGATGTAAATGGCTATGGCCGCTTGATTGCGCATTTCACTCTCCGTCATTGGACTCGCCATCTTCACTCCTTGAATCAAATCCGGCTCGTAAGGGGTTAAGACGTATCCGTAGAGCCTTGCAGACACTCGACCCTCCCTGAAGGCTTCCTCGTCCACATCCATCACCTCAGCTTCCCTTAGGGGCAGTTCTTCCCACAGGAACTCCATGGCTATCCTCGCTGCAGCCCTAGGTCCCACAGCAAAAACAGCACTGTGCATCTTCACCCCTGTTGGAACGCCTAACACCGGGAGATTAGTGTCAACTACGTTTAGTACGTCTCGGGCTGTTCCATCTCCACCACAGAAGACGAGAAGATCAGCGCCTGCATCTTTGATTCTCCTTGCAATCTTCATCGTGTCTTCGGCGGTGGTTTCTTTTTTCTTTTTCCCAAGAACTGTGCAGGCAAAACCGCAGTTTCGAGCTTCGTCTTCCCCCATCCCTCTAGCTCCGGCGATGAGCCGTATTCTTTCTTTGAAAGGCTTTAATTCTGAGAGGAAGGATTCTGCCCTTGCTGGCGCTATGGGTTTTGCCCCGAGAATTATAGCCCTTTCCAGAATTGCTTTTCCGTCGGTGCCTTTAAGTCCAACTGCTCCTCCCATTCCGGCGATGGGGTTAACGATGAATCCAACGGTCTTTAGAGAAACATCGTTTTCAAAGTTTGGCGATAACTTCTTTTCAACTTTTATACACACCGGCTATTCCTCTTCCACTATTTATTGCGGCGGACGATAAGAATATCACCTTTCACTCTCCAATATCTTTGAGAACTATAAAGCTTCTTTTCTTCATTCTTTTAAGTATGCCCTGCGCCGTATTGAAGTCTATCCCAAAAGACATTGAGACATCGACAAGGCTGCGCGGAGTTTTACCTCGAATATCGCGTCCAGCAGATTTCCAGCGTGTTTTCCTTAATGAAGAGGTCTTTTTTTTTGTTGTCATTAGACAGGGTAATAATATTTTTCTCCATTCGAAGAAATTCTCTTGATTATAAGGCTTTTCTGAAGGAGATTCTTGATGCTTTTGAGGGTTTCACTGTACGAGATGCCTATACTATCAGCTATGTCGACAATTCGGCAAGGTCTCCTTTTAAGAAGTTCCATGATCTCATCGGAGACAGATACATGTTCTTTCCAAGCAACTTTTCTCCCCCTTTTATCGTGTACTCCAAAAACCCACAATTCGGAATGAACATTCATCTTTTCCATGAAGTCTTCGAAACGTTTGGCAATTGTCCTTAATTCGTCAACTGAGGCGGGTTTTAAGAATTTTTCTCCGCCTGGTCGATATGGAGTATCTATTTGAATTGTGTCTGGTTCAATATCAACAAGCGCATTCATCAGGTTGGTTAATGGCTCTCCCTCACAGTTAGTGAAATCAAAGTCCGTGTATAGAAACATTGTTTGGGTCATAAGCCTTCCATTCATCTCTTTCTTGAGTTTCTCGATTGATTCTTTGATCGCTTCTATATCCGGAGCATCCTTTATCGGTCTGTTGATTATTCTGTAGGTTTTTTCGTCTCCCGCATCAAGTTTGGCAACGACTACATCAAACCTAGCCACTTTTCTTCTAATGTCATCTCTATAAAGAAGAGATGAATTTGTCAGAAGCACGATCGGAACTTTGCCGCTTGTTAGGCGACGCACGCATTCAACGATGTCTCCTATATCAGGATTCAGAGTAGGCTCACCGCTGCCGCTGAAAGTTACCACATCAATACTGTTTACATCTATGTCGGCAAGATATTTTTCAAGATCTCTTTCAACATCATTTGTAGTCACATAGTTTTTGAACTCCGCAGGATTTGACAGTTTAACTTTGGTTCTGCCGAGTTGACAATAAATGCAGTTGAAGCTGCAGGTTTTAGGGGGCACAACAACATCTATTCCAAGGGATCTACCGAAACGCCAAGATGGAACAGGTCCATAAACCGTGGACAAGTCGATTCATTCCCTATTCAAAGCTGAAAGCACTCTCTTCCATGTGGTCTCTATCTCTCGTGACACCATGTTTTCTGGAGAATGTTCAACGATGGTTTTCCCAGCGACCATGGCTTCTGTCATGATGGGATCGAAAGGAATTTTTCCAGCGACTTCTACTTTGTTCTTCTCGCAAAAATTGACTATTTTTTCCGTGTTTTTTCTGTTTATGTCATACTTGTTTATGCAAACTAGCGGTAGTATGTTAAAATGGTTGAGTAATTGAAGAGCTCTGTAAAGATCGTGGATCCCAGACATGGTTGGTTCTGTAACTACGAGTCCAGCGTCCACTCCCGTCACAGAAGCTATCACTGGACAACCGATGCCAGGTGGACCGTCGATCAAGATTAGGTCACTGTTCTCCTCCTCAGCGATCTGTCGGGCGTTGTATCTCACCAAGGTGACGAGCTTACCTGAATTTGCTTCGCCAGGGTCTAGTCTTGCGTGGGACATGATGCCATACTTAGTTTTTGAGGTGAAGGCGTATCCGGAAATTCTTTCTTGAAGGCTTATCGCTTCTTCTGGACATACAATAACGCACACGCCGCATCCTTCACATGAGAAGGGGTCTATTTGGAGACTATCGTTTATTGCGTCAAACCTGCAAGAGTTTTGGCATAAACCGCACTCTGTGCACTTGGTTCTGTCTATCACAGCTAGCTTGGGACCCTTAAACTCTTGCGTCTTCATTATCTGCGGGTGCAAGAGCATGTGAAGGTCAGGGGCGTCTACGTCACAGTCAGCTATCACGATGTCGTGGGCTAACACTGCGAAGGAGGCGGTGATGGTGGTTTTTCCTGTGCCTCCTTTTCCACTCAGTACAGTTATTTGCTTCATCTTTTCATACGCCCCTTTATGTCGTCCATGAGTAACTGGAACTTTCTTTTCCATTCAGGCATCTCCCCTACGAAGGGGATTCCACGGGAATAGAGTTCTGCGATTTTTCTCTGGAATGGAATTTCAAGCAGAATGGGAACGCCTTTCTCTTCACAGAAATCATAAATTTTCTTGTCACCAATTCCTGCACAATTTATAACAACGCCGAAGGGAATGTCGAGTCCCTCCAAAACTTGAACCATTATTTTTAGGTCGTGGAGACCGAAGGGTGTGGGCTCGGATACAAGGAGGCAATAATCAGTTCCATATACTGATTCTATTACGGGACATGAGGCTCCGGGCGGCGAATCTATTATCACGGTCTTGTCGCTCTTGATTTGCTTCTTAACTTCCTTTATCACAGGAACTGCCATAGGTTCACCCACGTTGAGTTCGCCGTAAACTAGTTCCACGCCTTCTGCTACTCCCTTTTTGATCGCACCGATTTCCACGTTTTTCTCGGTGATCGCATTTTTTGGGCAGACAAGCATGCAACCTCCACAACTGTGACACAGCTCGGGGAAGAACAGAACCTTTTCGGGGGTCACAAAGAGGGCGTTAAACTCGCAAAACTCGGAACATTTCCCGCAGCGGTCGCATTTTTTTTCGTCAACCCGGGGGGTTGAGATGTAGACCGGTTTTGTTTCGTTTATTCTTGGTTGTAAAAGTATGTGGACGTTGGGTTCCTCCACATCGCAATCCAAGATTTGGACGTCTTTGAGAGATAGGGCCATGTTTACAGCTACTGTTGTCTTTCCGGTTCCTCCCTTTCCACTGGCGATTGATACAATCATCTTCGTTCTTCTCGGAGATACTTCTTCAATGCATCTTCTAGTGGTCCACGACCTACAGCACCAACAATTCTTTCAGCGGGGCGACCGTTCCTAAATATTATGAAATGCGGTATGCTCATAATGCTATAGCGGCTGGCAACCTCCGGGTTTTCATCCACATTGACTCTTGCGAACATGGCTTTTCCTGCGTAATCACGCGCCAGTTCCTCCATTACGGGTGCCATGATTCGGCAGGGCATGCACCAATCAGCCCAAAAGTCAACCAAAACTGGTAGATCAGTATTCTCTAGGAATTTGTCAAAGGATGGGGACGTCAATGTGGTTACAACCTCTGTTTTCTGTTTCTGGCTTTTTCTCAGTAATTCCTTCAGCTTCTTCGCCTTCATTTTTTCAAGTTCTTCATCTTTCTTCATGGGGATCGCTTCCTGAATTAAACGTCTGTTTCGGATTCTCAGTTGGAAGAACCATTAAAATGTTGTGTTTTATCTAAGACTGCATAGTCTTCACCTTCACACAGTAGCGAGTCCAATTTCGCTTTCTGAGTTAATAGCGTTGAATGCTCTCACCGCAACTCAAATATTGGGGCTTATGTTTGGACAGGTGTTAGTCACTAATAGACTAGTATCAACAGTCGAAAAGCTATCCCGCCAATGAGTATTGCAAACACGATCTCAAACGTGGTAATGAATAGTGCTTTCTTCCATCCAAACTCTTTAATCAAGGTGGCGATGGTGGCTATACATGGTATGTATAGCATGGCTACCAGAGTGAACACAATCATTTGAACTGGAGTCATGGCCTGAGCAAAATTCGTTGTTCCGAGAAGAGTCGCGAGCATTATCAACGTCAGTTCTTTTCTTAATACACCGAAGATCAACGTTATCCCTGTGATGACGGGTAACCCTAGCCAAGTAACGGTTACAGGGCTGAGGATGTTTGCGATCGGTTCTAATAAGTTTATAACCTCTGCGAGCTTGATTACGAGACTACCTACAATTATGAGTGGGAAGGCCATCTTTACGAATTCCATCAATCTAAACCAAGTTTGCTTCAACACCGTTTTCAGATGAGGCACTCTGTAGTCATGCATCTCCATTATTAGTGCGGTTGGCTCACCAGGCAAAGCCTTGAATGCCAGTCTTCCTAAGAGGAAAATAATCAACAAGTTGATAATATACAAGGCTAGGGCCCATTGAATACTAACAAATGCCCCAACCAGACCGAGAATAATGACCGTTGTTGCGGCGCAGGGTACCAACGTAACAACGAAGGCGGTGAGAAGCCTCTCCCTTTCGGTCTCCATTATTCTGCACCCCAAACACCCTGGAACGTTACAACCAAAGCCGAGCATGACCGGAATGAAAGCCTTCCCATGTAAACCCATTTTATGCATTAAATTGTCCATCAAAAACGCGATTCTGCTGAGGTATCCGGAGTCCTCAAGAAAGTACAATATAAAGTAGAATGGTATGATATAGGGTAACGCTACTGTAGCGCCTCCTATGATCCCCTCTATAACTCCACCCCAAACCAGTTTTCCAACAACTCCGGTTCCGAACATGCCCTCAAAAATTGGTTCCAAACCATAAAAAACGTCACTCAACAAGCCAGAGGTGTAGTCTCCGAAAGTGAAGATGGAAAAGAAAATTGAAAGTAGTGAAATAGCCATTATTGGGTATCCCAAGATTCTATGGGTTGTTAAAGCATGTATCCTCTCTCTCATCGGCGGCTTTATTGGTGGCGTTATCTCTTGAACTTCCCGTGCGATCCTGCTTGCAACCTCATATCTCTCAGAAGTAATTACAGTTGAACAGGAATGACCGTGAATTTCCTCAATTTCTTCTGCAAGCTTTTCCGCAGTTGCCACGATCTTGGGGTTTATTTCAAGAATTTCTTTCTCGACCTCCTTATCTCCTTCTAGAAGCTTCATTGCAACCCATCTGGGGGGGTACTTAAACTGAATTTTTTCAACAAGGTTGGAAATTTTTTCAATCTGTTCCTCAATTTCTTTCCCGTATTGCGCCTTAAGAGGTTTCGTATCCACCCTTTTCTCTGTGATCTCGATGGTTTTTTCTAGCAGATCGTAAATACCTGTTCCACTTATTGCCACGGTTGGAATCACCGGTATTCCTAAAAGTTTCTCCAATTTTTCATGATCAATTTTTGTTCCCTTTCTCTTAGCCATGTCCATCTGGTTTAGTGCCATAATCATCGGAGTTTCCAGTTCAAGTAGCTGTAACGTAAAGAACAGGTTTCTTTCGAGAAGCGAAGCGTCTACGATGTTTATGACCAGGTCTGGCCTTTCGACTGCTATGTACTCCCTTGAAATAAGCTCCTCTAAAGAAAAGGTTGATAAAGAATAGATTCCTGGAAGGTCGATAACGTCTATTGTATAACCTTTAAAGTGAAGGGTCCCCTCAGCTTTTTCAACGGTTTTCCCAGGCCAATTTCCAATATGTTGATGTAGTCCCGTCAGCTGATTAAATATGACAGATTTCCCGACGTTGGCATTTCCGGCCAAAGCGATTGTAAATTTATTTTTGGTCACCTTTTTACCTCAACGAAAATTCTTTCAGCCATTCCTCTACCTATGGCCAGCCTTGAACCCCTTACGTAGACTTCTAAGGGTCCATTGAAGGGCGCCGACTTCACCACCGTTACTTTAGTGCCCGGGGTTAGACCCATATCCTCGAGCCTTTTTCGGAATCCCCAGCCTCTCCCTACTCTTCGGCCGTCCCCTCTGCCTCTCCCTCGACCAACCCCTACAGAATTTATGGTTCCACTTTCTCCATTCCTTAGATCGGATAAACGTAACTCCATCATCATCCCCTCATTTTTCCATCAGTTCTCTTAACGTTGATGATTGATGCGACCTTGTAGTCTAGTGCATGACTGGCTTCACCAACCTTAATGGTTACGGGGTCACCAAAGGATGCTTTCTTTTCAACTTCTACGCATACTCCAGGTTTAAGACCCAATGTAGCAAGGTGTTGTAGTACCTCGGCTTTCTCCTCGATTATCTTGACTATGATACCGCTTACTTTAGGACTGAGATTCACCAAGGGCTCTGATTTTTGTTCGATTATTCCTCCACATGCCGTTGGTATTGGATTCCCATGAGGACAAGTTTTTGGGTGCCCCAATGTTTTTTCTAGAGGTTTGATGACGTCTGCTGGGAGAGCGTGTTCAAGCTTGCAGGCTGCTTCGTGGGCTTCGCTCCAATCTAGGTGCAGGATGTCCGTTAGCAACCGTTCGGCTAGGCGATGCCTCCTCAAAATGTTTAAGGCTATTTTTCGCCCCTTCTCTGTCAGTTTTACCCCCCTGTAAGGTTCATGTATAACCAAGCCCCGTCTTTCTAGACTTTCTATGGTGTTTGTGACTGAGCCGGGCACTACCTTCAATTGACGGGCAAGTTCCATGGTCTTGGCAGAACCTGTTTTCTTCTCTAGACGGTAGATTGCCTCAAGGTATTCTTCAGCTTCGCTGGAGACTGTGGTTTCCTCGGCTTCCATGATTTTTTCACCTAGATGAAACTACGATCCCTCGTAGTTTATATAACGCCGTTATAAATAAATTTTACTGTACTCACGTAAACGATCTTCTCTCCTGCTTGTATGCGTTTGCACAATGTTTACAGCAGAAAACGGTTTCCCTTCCATCTATCATCTCTTTGTGTCCGCCCTCGTATACCTTACAACCACAGCTGGCACAAATTTCCAAACTTGGTTCGATGGCAACCGAAACGAGGGCTGCAAAGCGCTTGAAGAGCCTTCCACAGAGTTTCTTTCCCTCTTCAGTGAGTTCATAAACTTTCTTCTCCTTTTCTCCTACATGTTTGATGGCGTGTTTCACGAGTCCCTTCTGTTCAAGTTGTTGCAGGAAGGGATAGACCAGGCTGGGGCTGATTTCCTTCCCTATCCTTCTCTTAAACTTGCTGATTATGCTGTAGCCGTGGCATGGTCCTTCATAGAGGAGGGTGAGTATGTAGAAGCGGGAGAAGTCTGAGATGAACTCTTCGAAGTTTAGGGAAGTCATCGCTAATACTCCTAGAGATATATCTTTTTTAGATATATTTATATATTTCCGTAATCCACTAAATATTGGACGAATCCCAGTTGACCCACAAGTCTAAAGAACGCAAGAGAATTTCTCTTGGTATTGTTAGAATGAGTTGCGCTAGCTGCGCTCAGACAATAGAAAAGGCCCTAAAAGAGCATGTGGGAGTGGAGCAGGCGAATGTCAACTTTGCCTCAGAGAAGGCCTATTTAACATACGATCCAAAGGTAACAAATAAAAAAGAGCTCATAGAAACCGTGAGAGCCACTGGCTACGACGCGCATTTAGAGACAAAAAAAGCCATCATAAGAATCGGTGGGATGACTTGCGCATCCTGCGCCCAGACCATAGAGAACGCCTTGAAAAAAACCGAGGGAATCGTAGAAGCAAACGTGAACCTTGCGTCTGAAAAGGCCGTTGTCGTGTATGATGTGCAAGAAATCGATTACGAAGGCATAAGAGAGGTTATAGAAGGCACTGGCTATACCGTGCTTGGCAGAGAGGAAGGCGCGGCTAAATACGAGAAGGAAATAGAGGAAGAGCAACGGAAATTTCATGAAGCAAAAATGAAAATGATGGTTGCATGGGCTTTCACCATACCCATCACAGCTTGGATGATCCCAGAGATGATCTTGGGACAAGCCTGGCCAAATCGAACCATCTATAACATTGGCATGGTCCTCTTGGCAGTCCCTGTGCTGTTTTGGGCGGGCAAAGAAACCCTTCTCTCCGCGGTAAGAGCCGTATCCCATGGCAGCGCCAACATGGACGTTTTGATAGCCCTAGGCACATCTACAGCCTTTATCACGGGTCCAGCAGTGTTCTTCGGCCCCATCATGAACTACGCGGGAGTTGCTGGAATGATCATGTCCTTCCACCTCACAGGAAGATACATAGAGGCAAAAGCGAAGGGAAGGGCTTCACAGGCGATCAGAAAATTGCTGGAATTGGAGGCTAAGACCGCCCGAATCCTAGTGGATGATGAAGAAAAGGAGGTGCCCATCGACGAAGTTGAAGTAGGCAACGTGATGATCGTCAGGCCAGGAGAGAAAATTCCCACAGACGGCGTAGTGATTGAAGGTCAAAGCGCCGTGGACGAGTCCATGGCAACTGGAGAATCGATGCCAGTAATGAAAAAGGTGGGAGACGAAGTCATAGGCGCCACCGTAAACCAGCGAGGGATGTTGAAGGTAAGGGCCACCAAAGTAGGACAGGACACCTTCCTATCCCAAGTCATAAAACTGGTAGAGGAATGCCAAGGCTCCAAGGTTCCGATCCAAGAGTTCGCCGATAGAGTAACGAGCTACTTTGTCCCAACCGTTCTAGGTTTAGCGGTTGTGGCTTTGGTTCTGTGGTTAGTCGTGCCTGATACGATCAAGGTGGTGAGCCTTTGGGCCCAACCGTTTTTGCCGTGGATTAATCCAAACCTGGGGGTTGTCACCCTTGCAATCTTCGCACTGGTTGCGACCCTCGTCATTGCATGTCCCTGCGCCCTCGGACTAGCCACTCCTACAGCCCTAATGGTTGGAAGCGGCATAGGAGCTGAAAACGGAGTGCTAATACGCCACGGAGAAGCCATACAAACCCTGAAAAATGTAGACGCAATAGTCTTTGACAAAACGGGAACCATTACTAAAGGAAGGCCAGAAGTTACCGATATCGTGCCAGCAGAAGGACACACAAAAGAAGAAGTTCTACGCTTAGCTGCAAGCGTAGAAGTCGGATCAGAGCATCCACTAGGCGAAGCCATTCTAAGAAAAGCTAAGGAAGAAAACTTGGAACTGTACAAAGCAGAGGAATTCGAGGCCGTGACAGGGAGAGGTGTGAAAGCCAAAATTGGTTTTTCTCCTCAAGAATTCGCCCTTGTTGGGAACAGAAAGCTGATGGAAGAAGAGGAGGTCGAATACAAATCCGTAGAAGACGATTTACAGCGTCTCGAAGGGGAAGCCAAAACAGCGATGTTTGTGGCTGTCAACGGAAAAATCGCGGGGGCCATGGCTGTTGCCGACACTCTGAAGCCAGATTCAGCGCAAGCTATAAAGGAACTTGAAAGCATGGGACTGAAAACCACCATGCTCACAGGAGACAACAGACGCACCGCAGAGGCCATAGCCAAAAAAGTAGGCATATCAAGAGTCTTAGCAGAAGTCCTGCCAGACCAAAAGGTGAAGGAAATCCAAAAGTTGCAGGAAAACGGCGAAACGGTTGCCATGGTCGGCGACGGCATCAACGATGCTCCTGCTTTAACGGCAGCCAACGTGGGAATCGCCATAGGAACGGGAACAGACATAGCCATCGAATCCGCTGACGTAACGCTGGTAAGAGGAGACGTGTCGAGCGTGGTCACGGCCATAAAACTTTCACGAAAAACCTTCAGCAAGATCAAACAAAACCTGTTCTGGGCCTTCTTCTATAATACTATAGCTCTTCCCGTAGCCATGTTGGGCTTGGCTCATCCGGTGATAGCGGAGATAGCTATGGCTACGAGTTCGGTGACGGTGGTAACCAACGCAAACCTGTTGAGACGGGCGCGTATTCGTCCAGAATATCAAAAGAAGGAAAAGTAGAGGCTTCAATGTTTGAGTTAAAGGGGGAGGTGAGAACGTATGGCGAAGGACCTCGTTTGCGGGATGGAAGTGGATGAAAAAACGGCGAAATACAAAACGGTGCACAAGGGAAAAACCTACTACTTCTGCGCCGCTGGATGCAAACAAGCCTTCGAAAAGAACCCTAACAAATACCTGAAGATGTAAACACGCAGCACACTTCAGCAATAAAACAAATTATTAAGCTGTTTCTGTAACTACTTCTGGCAAAGGTGATGAACGTGGCGACCCCTAAAATAAAAGAAATTGACGAATCTGCCATTAGCCGAGCAATAATCCAAAAGGCAGCAGAAGACTGGATAAACATAACCGAAACTGACGTAATAGTTGCGGGCGCCGGCCCATCTGGCTTAACCGCTGCCCGGTATCTGGCGAAGGCAGGATTGAAAACCGTGGTTTTCGAGAGAAAACTATCCTTCGGCGGCGGAATAGGCGGCGGAGGAATGCAGTTCCACAAAGTTGTGGTCCAGTCTCCTGCAGACAAAATTCTGAGAGAGATAGGGTGCAGCCTAGAAACATTAGAGGACGACGTGTACGTCGTCGACACAGCGGCCATGATCGCGAAGCTAGCCACAGGAGCCATAGATGCCGGCGCGAAAGTTATTTTCGGCGTCTTTGTAAACGATCTGATTTACAGAGACTCACCACCTCAAATAAGTGGTGTAGTCGTCCAATGGACATCAGTCAAGTTGTCAGGCTTACATGTTGATCCTCTAGCCGTCAAGGCTAAAGCCGTCGTAGACTGCACAGGCCACGACGCCGAAGTTCTCGTCGTAGCATCTAGAAAAATTCCAGAACTCCACATAACCGTGCCAGGTGAAGGATCCATGTGGGCCTCCCGCGCTGAGCAACTGACAGTTGAAAACACCAAAGAAGTCTGTTCAGGACTTTTCGCTGCGGGAATGGCTGTGGCAGCGTTGCATCAAACACCGCGAATGGGTCCGATTTTCGGAGGGATGCTCCTAAGCGGAGCCAAGGTGGCTCAACTAGTTGCCAAAAAAGTGCTTGGCGAGGGGGCACCAAAGGTTACGTCGTGGACATTTTAAGCTCTAAACTGAACTAACCATTTTATCGTGGCCTGTGCAATCATGTGCAAAACTGGGAATGATTCAGTTGAGTTTGTGAAAGCAACTTGCGACCGCCATGCTGGGTCACTACAATCGGGTTAATTCCGCTTGCGGATTCTAAGAAGCTCATGGTTGGCTATTGTTTTTTCAGGCGCTTCAATTTTATATGACCCTGAGTAGTATGTAAAACGTGGAAGGATGATTTTTGATGTCCGCTCGAGTACAAATGTTAAGAGATAGAATCGTTAAGTCCAAGCCTACCGTATCCATCTGTAGGCCAAAATATTATACCGAGTCGATGAAGCAAACCGAAACAGAGCCAATGATATTAAGACAAGCAAAGGCTCTGGCTC
>JACUTO010000028.1 GCA_014859755.1 Candidatus Bathyarchaeota archaeon | reverse complement strand
TGGGAGAAAAACTGGAAAGGGCTTCTATGACTGGACAGAAAAGAAATAGAACAATCCAAAAAAGACACCGCTAAAGCTTCGAAGTCGCCCAGAGCTGATCAGCCACTTCACTTATTTGACCGTTTTATCATAACTAAAATTCTGGAGGTTCAAGCACAGGTATAACGAAAATAACCTAACTCAGAAATGAACCTTCCTGGAAAAACTAGGGCAGCATAGGAGTTGACGAGAACGATAACTGCAGGAATAGACATGGGCTCCAAAAACGTAAGAGTGCTGATCTTGAAGGACGGCCAAATCTTAGCGAAGGGCCTAATCCTCAGCGGATTCGACCAAAAAGCTGCCGCAGAAAAACTATTCAACGAAGTTTTACGGAAAGCCGGTTTATCACGTGATGACATCGACCATGTTGTGGCGACTGGCGCTGGAAAGGATTCAGCTCCCTACGCCAACAGCGAGATCAGCATGGTGGGAGCCGACGCCTTGGGAGGAAACTTTCTGTATCCTTCAGCGAGAACGATGATAGACGTGGGTGCCGAAACAAGTCGAGCGGTCAGGTGCAACGAAGAGGGAAGGATGATTGACTTCGCTATAAACGAAAAATGCGCCGCCGGCTCCGGCACCTTCATTGAAGCCATGGCGAGGGCGTTGGAAGTAAAGTTGGAGGAAATAGGTCCCCTATCGTTGGAGGCAAAGAGGACCATTTCGATGAACGCCCAATGCACCATTTTCGCCGAATCCGAGGTGGTGTCCCTGATTCATGAAAAAGCTTCGAAGGCAGACATTGCCCGGGCCATTCACGACTCCATAGCCAACAGGATCGCGTCCTTGGCGCGCAGATTAGGGATACAGAGGGATGTTGTCCTGGTGGGAGGAGTCGCCAAAAACGTTGGATTTGTCAGTTCCTTACAGAAAACCCTGGAAGTTGAGTTGCTGGTGCCGGAAGAGCCGGAATTCGTTGGCGCCTTGGGAGCCGCTCTCTCACAATTAGAACGTGGAGGAAGTGGAAAATGATGAAGGAATATTGGAGATGGCCTGAATACAGGCGAACCGTGCCCGGCAAGGACTGGACTAGGGCAGAGGTCGTCACGGCTGGAGTTGACGTGGGGGCGGTGAGCTCCAAGGCGGCTATCATGGTCGACGGTACACTTTATGCCTACAGCATAATGCGAACAGGGGCGAGCAGTCCAGACAGCGCCAACAAAGCCGTGAGCTGGGCGTTAGAAGGAACCGGAATGAAGCTAGACGATATTCAATATGTTGTAGGAACGGGTTATGGAAGGGTGAACGTTCCCTTCGCCAACAAGGCAATTACTGAGATCACCTGTCACGCTCGGGGTGCCAACTATATCTGGGGACCCACGGTGAGAACCATACTGGATATGGGGGGTCAAGACTGCAAGGCAATCCGCTGCGACGAGAAGGGAAAGGTTACGGCTTTTCTTATGAACGACAAGTGTGCGGCTGGCACGGGTCGAGGAATAGAAGTCATCGCTGACCTTTTGTCTGTACCAATCGAGGAGGTTGGTCCCATGTCTCTGAGGGTGGAGAAGGAGCCTGAGCCCGTGAGCAGCACCTGCGTCGTCTTCGCCAAGTCCGAAGCTATGGGATTACTGCGCAAGGGATGGCCTAAAGAAATGGTTTTGGCTGCCTACTGCTCGGCGATGGCTAGTCGAATCGCAGAATTGTTGAAGAGAGTTGGAGTGCAGAAGGACTTCGTTATCACCGGCGGAATCTCAAAAAACGTTGGCATCGTGAAGAGGCTGGAGGACATAATCGGCGTCAAAGCTTTGCCCATGAAGAAGGAATTTGACCCCATAATCGCTGGAGCCATAGGCGCTGGTCTCTTCGCCAAGGACCTCTACGAAAAGGAGCGGAAAGACGCCTAATGGCTGAGAGGAAAAAGTTGAGAGACAAAGAGGGATGGGTTAAGCAGACCACCATCGGAGAGCCTAGATTAAGCGAGATTGTTGAGTTGTACAGATCTTTGGGCTATGAGGTTCGCCTTGAACCCGTGAAGCTTGACGAGCTGGACGAAGAGTGCAGAAGGTGCTACGAAAGCGAAGTTGATGAAGTCAAAACGGTTTATGTAAGAAAGAAAAAATAGGTTGGTTTCTTAGACGAGTTTGTATTTGTCCCATTCTGGTTTTCTTTTCTCCAAGAACGCTTTGATGCCTTCTCTCGCTTCGTCGGTATACCAAACATGGATAAGGCTTTCTTTCGCCAACTCGTAGGTGACACGTTCAAGCTGAGATGTGAAATTTGTCCAGGCTTTAACGAATCTTATGGATTGGGGACTGTTAGCCATGATCTTTCTAGCGACCTCAACAACGGTTTCCCTCAACTTTTCCAGCGGAACAACCTTGTTAACCAAACCCATCTGTTCAGCTTCCTTAGCCGTGTAAGGTTCAGCGGTATACATTTGATATCTCGCCCGTTTTTCGCCCACGTTTTTGGCGAAGAGCTGTGATCCGCCGAAGATGGGTGCGCTGCCAACTTTGACGCCTCCCTGACCTAATCTTGCGTTTTCTGATGCGATGGTAATGTCGCACCATAGGTGAATCTCGTGTCCACCTGCGATGCAGTAGCCGTTGACAGCGGCGATGACGGGTTTGCCGGCTCCTGTTATCGCGTCTCGTAGGCCGATGAATTTTTCGAGATAGATTCTGGCTTTTGCAGGATTTGGGAAAATTTCTTCGGCGAATTCGTCTACGTCTGCGCCTGAACAGAAGGCTTTGGCGCCTGCGCCAGTGATAACGATAACTCGAATGTTAGGGTCTGTATCTGCGTCTTTAACAGTCTCAGTCATTTCTTCGATTGTTTTTGTTCGGAAGCCATTGTATTTTTCAGGTCTGTTGATGGTTATCCAGGCAATTCCATCAGCCTTCTCATACAGTATATCTACAAATTTTTTCTTAACCATGGAAAACACCACGTTAGGTTTAGTTAATTGGTGTTTGGAGAATTAAAACACTTTTGATTCTCTCTATCTCTGAATAGGGGAGGGAGGGTTATACATAGCCTCAACATGGTTTGTGCCACAAAACACACAACACCTAATCTTTCTCTCTGTAGATAGACTCACCCTATTTTCTTTGAATACTCACAACATTCCCAAGCGCATTTACGGAACTCTTTTTCAAAGCTTCTTGTAACTTTGAGGCTGTATTTGTCCAGATTTTTTTAGCTCCTTGATAAACTCATTGTAACTTCTTACTCTTCCGGCTTTAACGTCTCCTTCAGCTTCCTTGACGGCTTTCATAGTGTTTTCATCCTCTAAAATTTCAAGAGTTTCAATGAGTTCCTCCAATAGGGTGCTTATTTTTAGAAGTAGAGCACGATCCTCATCTGTTAAGAGAACGCTTCCTCTGGACATGGCTTCACCAAATTCACATTGTAGCCTTTAATATTTTAACATATTTATTCGCCACGAATTAAAGGCACATGCTGAATCTATCCGTGTGCCCTCTGCAAGTGTCTCGCCATCTAAGGACATCACTAAGTGTCACTACAGGCCATGCTGTTTCCAGTCTGGCTTGCGTTTCTCTAGAAAAGCTTTGGCTCCTTCGCTGAACATGTCACCTCTCATAAACATGGACGCTGCCATCTCCGCCTCGATGCGTAGAGCCTCTTCAAGAGGATGACCAGTCGCCCTCAACATAGCCTCCTTGTCTGACCGCAAGGCTCCTTGAGGAAGTTCGCAGATAGCCTCAGCCAGTTCACGAGCCCTATCCATAAGCTTCTCCCGAGGCACAACCTCCGTAACCAACCCGATACGCAGAGCCTCTTGAGCGTCGAAACGTCGACCCGTAATGATGAGTTCCAAGGCTCGTCCAAACCCAACTATCAAGGGAAGCCGTACAGTGCCGCCGTCAACAAGAACAACGTTCCACCGTCGATCCAAGCAACCAAACTCAGCGTTTTCCGACGCAATGCGAATGTCGAGGGCGCAGGCCCACTCTAAGCCACCGGCGAAGCAGTAGCCGTTAATGGCGCCGATAGTGGGCTTGAAGATGTCGAGCTTACGTGTGTAGCCCATCGGTCCAGGTGAGTTATAGATGGCAATCCGAGACTTGTCATAGTCCATGAGTTCCTCGAGGATGCCAGCTCCTGAGGCGGCGTCTTTTAGGTCCCATCCGCTGCAGAAAGACTTGTCTCCGGCGCCCGTCATGATGGCGACGAAGGCATCCTTGTCGTCTCGAAACGTTTCCCACGCTTTCTGGAGTTCTTTGGCGGTTTCCCAGCTGATGCAGTTGTGAACCTCAGGACGGTTGATGGTGATGGTTACGACATGGCCATCTTTCTCGTAAAGAATGTTCTTATAGGACAAATAAACACCTCCTTTTTCGTCTTGTTTGTTAACGAGTTTCTTACGGATTTGGTGTAGATAGACAAATAAAAAGGAGATGGTGGATGTAGCTAGACCAAAAGCCAAACGTGTTAACAATTGGAACTTAAAAAGTCAGACAGACGCGCGCGTAGCCTACTCAACAACCCTTGTCTTGTCTTCTGAGAAGGGTGGTGCACATATGACGAGAAATCTGAGGTCTACGTCTCCGACGTTCTTTATCCTTTGCTCGGAGCCCGGATATACGTATATGGCATCGTTCTTCTTCACTTCTCTTTGTTCTCGGTCGATGGTCATGACCCCTTGTCCGCTCAGTATGTAGTATATTTCGACGACCTCGAGAACGTGTTTCTTGGTTTCTTGACCCTTCTTGACGGTCGCATGTGCCAGACTAAGGTGGTTCCCTATTGGGTCGTTCTTTGGATGAAGCACTTCCCGTATCTCGGCCCCATCTTTGGCCATTACCGTGGGCAAGTCCTCAAGGCTTTTGACTAACATTCCTATCACGCTTCCCGACGAGAAAAATCCTCGCACAATTGTGTACTTAAAGGTTACATCACGCGTCGCGCGCGCTTGGTTTCTCTTCTGGTTTGTAGAGTCGTTTTTCGTAGGCCGATTTCGGTTTGAATTTCCCTCGATACTTCCTCATGGATGTTTTTCGGCGGGCTACGTTTTGAAGTCTAGCTTGGGCTTTGGCCATTCGAGTCAACGAAGGCTTCTTAACTTTTCGCGGTTTATACTCTGGAAGAACGACTTTGGAGGAGAGCCTCTTGCGCCTACGTGTCTTTTCGGGTTTCAACACGTCGGGACGAGTAAAAATCACGGCTCCTTCTTTCAAGTCCACTTCTTTCACTTTCCAGCCTACACTAAGCCACGCTTTGCCCTGAGAGGTGCTTTTCGTGTTGTTCCACCACTCCGTGTTTTGAACTGCTGAAACCGGAAGGTCGTCGCCGATTATTCCTTCTATTCGCGAGAACTGAAGTTTGACCCATCTGGTCCACTGGGCTTTTCGGGACAAATAGAACGTGAGAGGAGTGTATTTGCCCCTAAACGTTCCTTGAGGCGACACATACCTTCTCGCACAGTTGAGACAGACGAAGTATTTGCTTTCAACCAAATCTTCAGTTATGCAGCTTTTGCAGAACAGCCGTTTACAACGAAAACAACGGCTAAGAGCATAATACGGCATGACTCGACCGCATAAACTACACTCCTCCTTCGAACCTGGAGGGTGAGAGCCACCCAAAGGATAAAAAACAGTCCGCATCTACTCTAACGCCTCGCTACAACGGACACAATAGAATCAACAAAAATAAGTATTACTAACCACGACTCAGGAAGCAAATGCATGAACGAGTATTTTATTCCAGCTTTCCAGACATGCGGTTCATTCGCGCGCGCAAAGTGCATGCGTTTTCTCACGTAACATTTTTTTGTAGTTCGTTCAAACGCTTTCTTACGGATCGAAGTATTTTGTTTCTGAGTTGTTCTCCGGAGCTTGATTTCTTTATTCTCTTGAGTTTTCGAGCGAGTTCAGCGTCATGCAGTGTTTCTCTAATCCATCTTTCGTAGTCTCCACGTTCGAAGTGGAATGTCACCGATGCTATGTCAATCGTCTTCATGTTTTCGCAAAAGTCAGCCAGATTCGCCGCCAGTCTACCCGTGTATTTACCGATGTCCTCGAAGAAAAGGAATGATTGGTCAGGAGGAAGCGTTCTCAAAATGTCTGAGGCATCCACTCCACTAACATTTGCCTTCATTTCATTGCACCTCCACTGACTAAGCCTACAAGGTCAAACAGAAAAGAATTATGAATCCAAAATACACATATTTTGCAACAGTTGTAATGCGCGCGCAAAAATTGCCCTTTACTACCTTTCCAGAATGAAAGGCTTCTCGTGTGGAATCTTCGTTGGGATGCGATCCATCAGCATTTTCTCCCCAAACCTTTCAGTTATTCCCATGGGCTTAAGACTCTCTGCCAGTGAAATCGCTGCGTCAAGCTTTTGGCTACTCTTAGCGTAAATCTCGAATAATACGTCGCCTTTCGCGACCTTGTCTCCAAGTTTCCTTCTCAACAACACTCCTGCTGCCTTTTCTTTAGGAGCGCCAGCTTCTCTTGCTATTTGCGCAACAGCTCTATTGTCGATCCACTGAACTCTCCCACCTTCTTCTGAAATAATCTTTGCTGTTTTGTCTCCCATCTCTATGTCGTCAGGTTTTATGCTAGGGTCTCCACCTTGAGCGGCTATTATTTCTCTAAGCTTTTTCTCAGCCTTGCCCGATTTAAGGAGTCCATTCGCTTTTTGCTTGCCATTATTAATTCCTACCATCTCGAAGAGTACCCCTGCGAGACTGGTAGCTTTATCTATCAGGTCCACAGGTCCTTCACCCATTAACGTTGACAGCGCTTCCCTTGCTTCGAGAGCTGGTCCTATCGCATATCCTATTGGCTGTTCGCCAAAAGTCACTGCACAGTGTACTTGCATGTCCAATCGTCTGCCTAGCTCTATGAAATCTCTTGCGAGTGCATGAGCTTCCCCGATAGTTTTGATCTTTGCACCCCTCCCAGCGGGTATGTCCATTACAACATAATCTGCACTTATTGCCTTCTTCTTGCTCATGATCGACGGCAAGAGGAGGGGATCGATGGAGAGAGGATATTCAACTTGTATGAAAAGATCGTCTGCTGGAGCTAGGTCAAGTGCGCCGCCCCATGCTAAACATGCGTTCGTTTTTTCCACTACGGCTCTTATTTCTTCCGAAGTCAAGTCAACAGGACACAGGACCTCAACTCGATCGGCTGTTCCTGCTGGAGAAGTTATTGCCCGAGAAGACGTTTTCGGGATTGTGAAACCGGCGGCTGAAACTATGGGAACTACGAGGAGGGTGGCTTTGTCTCCCGGCACTCCGCCTATGCCGTGCTTGTCTAAAACGGGGGCTTTACCAAAGTCTAAAGTTTGTCCTGTGTCTACCATAGCTCTTGACAGGGCTTCCGCTTCGTCCATGTTAGTTCCACGGATGTGAAGGGCTGTAACAAAGGAGGCTAGTTCAACATCGCTTAGACGTCTTTCGACCACGTCCATGACTATCATCTTGATTTCTGAACCTTGAAGTCTCCGTCCTAAAATCTTGTCGCGAATGTAGCTCAGAGACTCTGGTCTTTCAGCTGGTCGAACCTCCACCTCCTCTCCTGATTGAACCTTCAGTTTAGTGCGAACCTCTTCGTAAATGCCTAAAGTGTTCTTAGGAAAGTCTGCAGCTACGTTAACGATGGCTATTGCGTTTTCCTTTTTGTATGTGACTTCAACTCTGTCAGAAGAGTGGATCCCCATCAGACTCGCGTATTCATCATCCATGACGATTATAGGCTTTCCGCCCGCCTCTATTCCTAGAAGCTTTACCTTAAACTTCATAGCTTTTCCATCCGCTAATCTATAAGCTCATCAACAGAATGGAACTCTTCTGGTTCTATTGTTTCGTATCCACTTTCCATCTTGAAACCGCACGCAGAAGGTTACTGCATAAATAATCTGGTGTACCATTAAATAAGTTGGTGGTGAGGTTTGAAATATACCGATTTTGTTGACCTCGCGTACAGACCGAAAGCAGATGATGTGATTTGCGACTTCTTTGTTGAACCAAGGGATATTAGTATGGTGGAAGCAGCAGGAGGGATTGCTGCCGAGAGTTCTATAGGAACATGGACAGAACTCACCACCATAAAACCTTACATTGAAAAACTCGCTGCACACGTCTTCAGCATTAGCGGAAAAAACATACGCGTAGCCTACCCAATCGAATTGTTTGAGTCTGGCAACATGCCCAACATTTTAAGTAGCGTGGCTGGAAACGTCTTCGGTTTGAAGGCTCTGAAAAATCTGAGACTCAGCGACATACACCTACCAACAAAACTCGTTCGAAGCTTCAAAGGTCCCAAGTACGGCGTCAATGGAATTCGTAAACTGTTGAAAATTCAGGATAGACCGTTGGTTGGAACTATAATCAAGCCAAAATTGGGCTTGAACACGAAGGACCATGCTGAGGTTGCCTACGAGGCTTGGGTTGGAGGATGTGACATCGTGAAAGACGATGAAAACCTTGGCAGCCAACGGTTTAATCCATTTCACGATCGTGTTGTAGAGACTTTAGAAAGTCGAGACAGAGCCGAAGAGGAAACTGGGGAAAGGAAAGTCTACATGGTTAATGTGACTTCAGAAACAAAGGAGATGCTGAAGAGAGCTCAGTTTGTTGTAGATCAAGGTGGAGAATACATAATGATAGATATTTTGACCTGCGGTTTCTCGGCACTACAAACAATACGCGAACGAAATTTTGACCTCATAATTCATGCACACCGTGCCGGACATGCGGCTTTCACGAAAAACCCTAAGCACGGAATCTCGATGCGTGTCATTGCAAAACTCGCAAGAATCGTCGGCGTAGATCAACTTCATGTTGGCACGGTTGTGGGGAAAATGTTCGAGACTAGGGAGGAAGTTTTGGAGAATCGCGACGCGCTCAGAACCGAGATGGATGGTTTGAAGAAGGTGTTGCCAGTTGCATCCGGCGGTCTTCACCCAGGTCTAGTCCCTTCCTTGGTCGACTTTTTTGGAAAGGATTTCGTCATTCAGGCGGGAGGAGGTATACATGGGCATCCGAAGGGAACCGTCTCTGGGGCTAAGGCGATGAGGCAAGCAGTGGATGCGACCATGCAAGGCATCTCGTTGAAAGAATACGCTGACACTCACAAAGAATTGCAAACTGCACTAGAGATTTGGGAAACGAGACCCGCGGGAAGTTAAAACTAATTTTGAGTTATTGAAATATCCACGGGTATCTTCTGCGTACCACCTCAATTATTGAGTGGGGCGATATAATTCCTTCTTCACATATGATTCCGTGGATGAAGTCCCTCCTCGTTACATCGAAGGCTGGATTTCGTATCATCAGGCCTTGCGGAGGTTCTTCCCAAATCTCTCGGAAGCTCCTTTCCTCTATTTTCTCGTAATCTCCATATATTGTGAGAGGATCGAATTTCAACAGTTCCGATATCACATAGAACGGTGTTCTCGCTTCACTCGCAGCGAGTGCAACCACACTCGTTCCTATTTTGTTTATGACATTGCCTTCAGAGGTTATGGCGTCGGCTCCTACGACTACGAGGTCAACTTCATTCATGACGAATCGTACCGCTGAGTCCACGATTAAGGTCGTTTTGATTCCAGCATCCAACATTTCCTTTGCAGTAATTCTGCCTTGAAAAACAGGTCTCGACTCAGTGCAGATAACTTCAAATGATTTTCCTTCCCGTTTGGCTCTTTTCAACATATGACTAACGGTTGAGGAGTGGCAGTGAGTAAGAATCTTCGAAGATGAGTGAATTCTTTTTGAACCAATATTGGCGATTTCTTCTTTTGACCTTTTAAGATTCTCTAGAAACTGTTTCGAAACTGATGAAATCAAATCAACTAGTTCTTTGACTTTCTTTTCGTCACTCTTTTCCACCGCATGCATGACGTACCGGATGGCATTTCTCATGAAGGGTTCTGTTTCCCTAGAAGCGAACAGAATGTCCTTAGCCTCTGACAACTCTCTCAGAAACTCTCCTTTCTGTTTTGCTTTGGATTCTTTTGCCTCTTCTTCAATAGCCTTTATCGCAGTTATCGCCACATTTCTGGCTCCCTGAACTTCAAGCCTCTTTATTCTCTCTGCGGCAAGTAACACGGATTTCTGCAACTTGAAATTCCACCATTCAGCGTCATATTCTATTTATGGGTAAAAGAAGTAGTTATTCCTTTAAAAAGTCTAAATCGGATAAACATAGAGATGAATTATGGAGTAACACACGCATAAACTGGTACGCAAGTTTCCAAAACGGTCTTTTACCGTTCCAGCGCGCGCAATATTTTATTCAACGCTCAATAATTCGATGTTTATTATCACATTCTTTCCTGCCAGTGGATAGTTGAAATCTATCCTCAACGTTTCTTTTCCAACTCTAACTATGGTTGCTGAAAAAGTTCTTCCTTCTGGTGATTTCACCAACAAAGTAGCTCCGACTTTTGGCTCCTTGTCTAATGTTATAGCATGTCTTGGTATATCCATAACTAAATCCTCTCTCCTTGGACCAAATGCATCTTCAGGTTCTAATTTGATGCTCTTCTTTTCTCCAGTTTTCATACCCTTCACTGCGTTCTCTATTTTTGGTAACATTCTTCCTTCTCCAACAATGAACTCTACGGGTTTGTCTTTCTCTGTCTTACCGAAAACTGTTCCGTCTTCCAACTTTCCTTCGAGTAAAATTTTCACTTTACTGCTTTCTTTGGCAACAGCCATGTTCTCGCCCCTAAATATGCAAACACAAAGGAAATTAATCGCATTTAAATTTTCTCAAAATTCTTGAGATTTTGTTCCTTGCGCGCGCATTTGATTTTATTTCTTCAAAAACGAGCGGATAAGGTTCTCTGTCGAGAATTGGTCGTTGGTGAAGTCGCGAAAAGGTAGCTTCTGCCCCCCAAACAATACAGCAGCTTCTTGTCCAAAGATCACGTCTCGAATCTCGGCGGCAGACATACCCTCCTCATGTAGCCTCAGCACTCTTTCGCCTAAACTTTCAAGGTAGACGAGGGTTCGATCCAGCACTGCGGAAGCGTCGGTGACAACATTTCCAGACGCCGGAAACATAATTCTTGGCTTTAGCGCCCTAACCTTCTTTAAGGAAGCGATTATTTCCCATTGCCTCTCCTCAGGACGCGCAACGTTAGGTTTTTCGGAAGCGTAGAGGTCGCCGGAAAAAAGCCAAGCTTTTCTGGGCTCGAACAAGCAGATGTGATCGTCGCAATGTCCAGGCGTGTGTAACACTTCGAATTGATAGTTTTCTGTATCTATTCTCTCGCCAATTTTCTTTGTCTTGGAGGGAACAGGGTACCCCCACACCATTTCCTGATATGGAAACAGTTTCGCAGGCTTGCTGATCTTCGGAACGGCCTTCGGATGGGCGAAAATATCGACGCCGAATTTCTTTTGAATCGCGGCGTTGCTGCCTACGTGGTCCTCGTGGTAGTGGGTGTTGACAACCTTCTGAACCTTTTTGTCTTCCAGAAACCGCGTCAATTCCTCTGAGACGTGAACCGTTCCGGTGTCCACCAACAAACCGTCCACCAAGTAGCAGGCCACCCAGTACAATGGTTTTCCTCCCATTGTTTGACTCATCTTGATGCAAGTTACGTCCTCGAAGCTGCTGACTTCAATCATTACTTCGCAATCCCCTCCTTTAGGAAAATCTCTGCTAAAATAAAAGAATGACGTGAAGACTACTGACAGAAGTGGACAAGAAATTGTAGAAAAATAGAAAGGGTAGTGAAGAATTTTAGAACAGCAGTTCCTTATCTATCCAGTCGGGGAACCACTTGTAATGTTCCAGCGGCTTCGCTTCCTTCAGCCCATCATACGTCGCCTTCGCCAGCACGATGGCGCCCCGTCTATCCCTGTACAACTTCACGAGTCCTTCAGCTTCGAGAGACGTTAACACTTTGTCAAGCTGATCATCGCTCACACCTGCCAGCCAAGCTTTCATGTCCTCACGCCTCATGTATATGCCTGGATTAACCCGGTAATCTTCCGCCAGAAGGTTGAGCACCGTTTTCTCGTTAACTTCTGGTGTGATCGACGGTTTAGTGGTTGAAATTGGAACCCCCAACTTTTCATGTATGCGGCGGAGCGGCATTCTCAATTCTTCCCTCATGGCTCGCAGTCCCTGTCTGTAGAGAACTATCCTCATGACCTCGTTGCTTCCGGCAGCTATCGTGTTAACCTTCGCATCCCTCGACATGCTTTCAACAGGATAGAACTTTGTCCACCCGTCTCCGCCCATCACCTGAACAGCGTCGCTCACAAGTTCTTCGAAAGCCTCTGACGCGTAGAGCTTGGCGTTGGTTGCCTCCAGAATCGCCTCCTCCTTCATGTCCATCAGGTGGGCTGCGTGATAAACAAGCAGACGGGCTGTTTTCAGTCTCGCGATCATGTCGGCGATTTTGAACTGATTAACTTGAAAGTCGATGGTTGGTGTGCCAAATTGAACTCGCCTCTGCGAATGGGCAACAGCGTATCTTAGGGCTTCTCGCATGACACCCAAAATTTGAGCGCTGTAAACGGTTCTCTCGAAGTTCAATCCGTCCATAAGTATCTTCCAACCGTCTCCCTCGTTCGCCAGCCGATTTTCCACAGGCACCCTTACATCGTCAAAGTCTAGATACCCGTTTGGAAAGCCTAACCACCCAGAAAGCTCGTTTATCCTCTCAACCGAGAAACCAGGTGTGTCTTTCTCAATGATTAAAGCGCTTAGATGTTTATACCTAGCTCTGTCCTCAGGACGATCACTTGTCTTCGCATACACCAGATAGATTCCGGCTGGACCTGCGTTGCTTATGAACCTTTTCTTGCCGTTGACAATGTACTCGTCACCCTCACGCGTCGCTGTTGTCTCTATGCCAGCTGCGTCAGAACCTACGTTAGGCTCGGTGATGCAGACTGCTCCCAACAACTCGCCCTTGGCAACTTTGGGCAGCCACCTTTTCTTCTGTTCATCGTTGCCGAACGCAAGCAGTTGTTCTGTACCGCCGAACATGGTTACGGCGTAAGCGTCTGTTAGAGCAGAGCATACACGAGCGAGTTCTTCAGCTATGATGCAGCAGCCGGTTACGCCTACGTCTATTCCTCCAAGTTCCTCCGGGATTATGGCTCCGTACCAGCCCCTTTTTCCAATTTCTTTTATGAGGTCAGCTGGAAACTTTTTTGTCCAGGCTATTTCTTCTCCCCGCGGTATGTTCTCGTTCGCAAATTGCTTAGCCTCATCAGCAAGTTTCTTCTGTTTCTCGTTCCACCAAGGGTATTTTTTCACCATTTCTAAACACCGTGAAGAGTATGAGTTAGATTATGAAGACACTTAAACCTTTGTCAAATGCCACAGATGCAAGACGACTATCCTATCTCCACCTATACAACAAGCGGATTTTCGCTATACGAAGGAAATTTCAAGGTTTTCAAGGGAGCAACTATCTTGTTCTTTCAAATTCCTTTCATCGAAGAGAAAGGGCGATGGGAAAAGAGAAATGGTGAAAATTTTGAACGGGGGCTTTTAAGGCTTGTACATGAGTTTGGAGCGCGATTGATTTAGGCCCTAGTCCCTTTGTTGTCGTTCTTCAGTTTTTCCAAGACATCGAATATTTCTAGGAGCCTGTTTATCTCGAATTTCGGAGCCATCTCTGGA
>JACUTO010000222.1 GCA_014859755.1 Candidatus Bathyarchaeota archaeon | reverse complement strand
ATACGGAAATTATAAATTGTATAAGTTAAAATAGATAGGTTGCACTGTTACTATTTGATTTGTTAGTGTACATAGGAATGATGGATATGAGCACGCACGCAGAGGATCTGAAGCTCCGGCTAATGACCATAGAGCTGCTACGAACAGCCAAGAAAGAATACACTTACCGAGAGTTATCCGCCAAGACCAACCTGCCCGTAACGGTTTTAAGCAGATATGCCAAGGGCCATGTCTTGCCAAACGCTTCGAGAGCCCGGGAACTCTGGAAAATCTTGACGCAACTCGTTGGCTTAAAGGCTGAGCTTCGCAGGAGGATAAAGTTCAACGAAGACGGATACTTCAACAACACCTGGATCATAGGCGACCACAACATACTTCAACAAGCAGCGCACTACGCCCTCGCAACTTTCGCCGGAATGCGAGTGACAAAGGTTCTGACAGCGGCTGTAGACGGCATACCCCTCGCAACCTTGGTCGCAAACGCGTTGGGCGTCGATCTGATAATAGCGAAAAGAAACAAGGAAGTGGGAGTTCCAGCTTTTCTGGAAGAAACGTATGTGCTAAGGGATTCAGGCGTAACCATGACGCTGTACGTACCAAAAGACGCCTGTAAGAGAAGAGATAGCGTGCTCATAGTGGACGACATGATAAAGACAGGGGAAACCCAAGCGGCTCTCATCAACCTTGTCAAAAAGGCGAAGGCAGAGGTTTCCGGAGTATATTCTCTCATCGCTGTCGGAGACGATTGGCAGACTAAAATAAAACTACCCAAGGGAAGCCCAGTCGAAGTCGTGACCAACATCAGCCCGAAGCGATAACCAGACAGCACCGTTCAAGCACGCATTCTCCGCATTTTTTCTTTCTGCAAAGGTTCTTGCCAAGTCGAAGCAAAGCCGTTTCAAAGTTCACAAAAGTTTTTCCGGCGACCCCGTTTTTTCTCCAAAATTCTTTAAGCTCACCCAACGCCTTTTCGGGACTCTCCTCTCTCACTATCCCCAAGTTCTTTGCCGCCAGAATTACCAGAGAGGTGGGTTTTGAATCAGCTTTCTTCCAGAGGTCTCTCAATTCCCGCAGGAAGATGCTCACGGTCACGTCTCCCACACCCTTTCCTAAGTCTCTTAAGCGTTTTTCTAGATCGTAAGAATCTGAAGCCCGTTCATGGATAAGGCTTAAACTGCCTTCGTATTTCGCTAGCAAATTGCCCATAACCTCCAAGAGTTTGTCGCTGGTCTTGAAGTCGTATCTGGCGTAGCCTCCCTCGTCGAGAATCTTGACTAGACCGTCCCATCCCGTTTCCAGAATCTTCTCTGGTGCTAGCACCTCGTGGCTCTCAAAACACTTGTAAGTCCGCATGACAGAAGTCTCATTTATCGGAGCACCGAACAGGACAGAAGCCAAAAACCATTTAAAAACCTCCCCATCATCTCTGGTTTTCAAATCTATCCCCAAAATATCCGAGTATTTTCGCCCAAATTTCTCAACCAACAGATTCGTAGCCTCTCTGTCCATGAAATCCCCCACATCTTCTCATTGCAAAACACACTATTAAGAAGAATGATGAGTTTTGGGACAAAAATAAAATCATTAAACAACGAATAGTGGAAATGGCGGTGCGAACACGTGAGAACCATAGAGTGGAAAGACGGCGTGGTCGTCACGATAGATCAAACAAAACTGCCCAACGAACTTGTGTTTTTGAAGATGAAGAAATGCAGCGACGTAGCCTCCGCAATTGAGAACATGAAGTTACGGGGAGCGCCTCTCATAGGCGTAGCAGCAGCATACGGCTTGGCCCTCACAGCCTTCCATTCCAAAGCCAAGAAGAAGGAGGACCTGATTAAGGAAATTGAAGAGTCAGCCGAAAATTTAAGGAAAACAAGACCAACCGCAGTGAATCTTTTCTGGGCGATCAACCGAATCGTGAAGAAGGCGCAGGAAACCTCAGGAGATGCGAAAGCCGTGGCTAAGGCCATAATAAAAGAAGCTCAGAGAATGGCCGATGAAGACGTTGAAGTCAACCGCAGAATAGGAGAACATGGATCCAAGCTTATCGACGATGGAGACGTTGTCCTCACCCACTGCAACGCAGGCAGCTTGGCCACCGTAGACTACGGCACCGCCCTAGGGGTCATAAGGGCTGCGTGGAATCAGGACAAACAGATCAAAGTAATCGCCACAGAAACCAGACCGAAACTTCAGGGCGCCAGACTTACGGCCTATGAGCTGAAACGAGACGGCATTCCGGT
>JACUTO010000027.1 GCA_014859755.1 Candidatus Bathyarchaeota archaeon | reverse complement strand
CCCAACCTGCAGTTGCTGCAAGGTTACGGAAATTGAAGAATAGAGGAATAATAGCATGTCAGATTGGAGTGAACTTGAGGAAAACTAGGTTAGGTTTCGTAAAGATCGATGTTTCAACAAAAAACAGTGGAAAGATTCTCAAACTTTTTGAAAAATGCCCATTATTTTTAAACGGTTTCATAACCTCTGGGAAACGGAATCTATGCCTATTTTTGGTAAGCGAAGATTTAGCATCTCTTGATGCATGCATGGATTGCCATATTAGATCTAACCCAAACATCTCTGATGTGGAATTTAGTGTTATCTTTTCCTCTGCAAGAGATTTTATTTCGCCGCTGAAGATGATAATGAAAAAAACTGAGATCTCTCCGTGTGGTGGGCGATGTGATTCATGTTCCTATTACAAGTCTGACCGATGTCTTGGATGTCCCAGTACTATTTATTATAAAGGCGTTCTGTTTGGTTAAGAATAGAGCTGGATAGAAGTTCTTATGAATGACTTCAAGCGCTCGCTACGATAACCTCTTTGATCTGTCCTTTCATCTTATTTCTTGGAAAGTATTTGCTTGTCCATAAGCCAAACTTGGTGAGAGAGAGCATGAGGGGGACCTCCATCAAGGGACCGATGACTGTAGCTAGGGCGGCTCCAGAGCCTATGCCAAAAATGGTTGTTGCCACGGCGATGGCAACCTCAAAGTGACTGCTGGAGCCAATGAGTGTATTGCATATCGACGATTCATAGCTCCAATTGGCAAGCCATGAAACTCCATAGGTCACCGAAACCATTATTGCATAACCAAGCAGTAAGGGAACGGCAATCAAAGCCACTGTCAAGGGTTGATTGATAATGATTTCTCCTTGCAACGAGAACATAACTATCAATGTAGTCAATAAGGCAACAATCGATATTTTTCCCCAAAAAGGCACATACTTTTCGTCAAACCATTCTTGACCCTTACGGTTGATGACTGCCCAGCGAGAAATCGATGCAGCCACGATTGGGACAACTATGAAAAACAAAACGCTGAGGGCAATCAAATCCCACGGCACTGGAATTGAACTTACACCTAGATAGAAAGCTGCTAACGGAGCGTAAAGAAACACCATTAAAAGGGCATTGACCGCTGTGTTCACAAGCCCTTGCCCCAAATCTCCACGAGCAAGCATAATCCACCACATGACCATTGCCGTGCATGGTGAAATTCCAAGTAGAATTATTCCTGCAATGAATTCGGGGTTTCCTGGTAGAAGAGTGTTTGCCAAGAATGTTGCTAGTGGCGGGTTGATGACCCAATTTGCGATTATGGTAAGAAGTAATGGTTTCGGATTCTTTGTGGCTTTAACTATGTCCCCAAACCTTATTTGAACAACTGTGGGATACATCATGAAGAAAAGGCAAACGCCTATTGGGATGGATAGCTGACCGAACTTCATTGAGTCTAGATATTGCCCGAAAACCGGAAGAAAACGCCCTGACAACAGTCCCAAAATTATACAAATTGCAATCCATAATGTTAGGTACTTCTCGAAGACTCCTAGTTTCGTTTCCTCATCTTCGGTCATGCTTGTCATCCCGTTAAATTGACAAGTGTGGGCAGATTAGATTAAAAGATTTAAATCTATCAATTTAAATCTTTCTTTTGCAGTTTGTCTTCACAATATATCCATGTTTTAGTTAGGGAATTCGAGGAACGCGAAAAGATTTTGGGTTAGTTTTGGTTTGGCGAGACTGTAGAAGACCCACTTTCCTTCTTTTCTATCCTTTACAAGTTCGACGTTCTGTAGGATATTTAGGTGGTGAGATGCCGTTGGTTGAGTCAAATTAAGGGCGATTGTAAGCTCGCAGACGCACATCTCTCTCACAGAGAGAAGTTTCAGCATCTTTAGTCTTGTCTCATTGGCAAGAGCCTTCAGTAAACGGCTTTTTCTACGAAGAAATTTTGGGTCTGCCAACTGATTGGCAAGTTTTCTTAGTCTCTTCGCGTAGTCTTCTAGGCCTTCTGATGGACGAAGGCCCGAGCAGAGCAATCTTTCAAGCCTTTTGTTGGATTCCTTGGTTTGCTTTATCATTATGCCACCTTTAACCACACAATGGAAGGTGTTCCAACGAAATAAACTTTGAGAACAGATTTAAATATTTTTATCTATGATGGAGGAGGTCGATTCAATATTTTTAAATATGTCGATTTACAAATATCATATACAAGCCATATCAGACTAAGAGGTCGAAGTAAATGGTTAAGAATGACGCAACGAAAAAATCATGTGCTTGTACTCAGAGGCTCAGGGACCTGATACGCGCTGCCCAGCCAGTCAAAGAATCATCTTTGAAAAAGGCAACCTGTGAATGTTGTGGAAATGTGTTTTGGTCGAATTCCGAAAGAGAATACTGCTTCGACTGTGAGGCGAAAGGGAGGAAATAGAGATGGAGGAGCATAGAATAGGTTTCATCTTCTGCGTGTGCACTGGGAAGTGTCCTGGTTTCGCTCAACTAGACATCTGGGACTTCATCAACATCGTCCGAACAGAATATCCTGTAGAGTATGGCTTCATCCACCCTATGCTGTGTGATGAAGATGGCGAACGATTCTTAGAAGAATTCCTCAGGCAAGGAAGCAAGTACATCGTGGCTGGCTGCGCCCCAGTAATGCAGAAGAAGCTTTTTAGAGATGCTTTCAAGAAGGCAGGACTAGACATCAACAAAGACCTAATTCCTCTAGATGTGAGGAATATGAAACTAAAAGAAGCTCTGAACGTCGTAAAAACCGCTCTGAGAGAGGCTGGTAGAGATGTCTGAAGAAACCTACATGGGTGTACCGCGCAAAAAAATACCTTGGAGCCCAATAATAGATTATGAAAAATGCGATCTCTGCGACGGTGACCCACAATGCCTCAAATTCTGTCCACACCAAGTATATGCAGTAACTGGGCAGCCGAAGAAATTAGAAATTGAAAACCCGAATAACTGTGTGGTCTTTTGCCGTTCCTGCAGAAAGGCATGCGCTCCCAATGCCTTAAGTTTCCCAGAAAAGAAGGAAGTTCTAGCCTTAATAAAAAAACTCAGAGGTTATTAAATGAATAACGCTATGTCCAAAGATGGGAAATTATTTGTAATCCCCTGCAGCGGAATTGGAAAGGCTTTGGGAACAGTAGGTCGTACAGCCATGTACGAAGTCGTAGAAAAACTGCGACCGAATGAGACTACTACTGTCTGCCTTCCGTTGCTAACAATTGGCGACGAAACAGTCTTAAAACTTGTCAGAAACAATCCTTGCATATCAATTGATGGATGTCCTTTTCAATGTGCTAACAAAAACATAGAGGCGTCCAAGGGCAGGTTAGCAGCCAGCTTCATGGTAACCGATGTATTAAGAGAAAACAGAGATCTGAAACCTGAAGGTGTTGCTGAGTTGGGTCCAAAAGGGCTGAAACTTTCCAGCATATTAGCCCAGAAAATTACCGAAAAAGTCGATGAAATAAACAGTAGGTGAGTTGAATGGTCATTGTAAAAGACAAAGTCGGGATAGTATCGTGCAGTGGCGAAGACTTTCCTGAGGGGACAATTTCTCGTATCGCCACTCGTATTGTACTAGAAAAACTGAGGCCAAATGATACAGTAACAATATGTCTTCCCCTGTTTCTCGCGGGAAGTGAAGATGAAAGAGCATTTGCAAGAGTATTTCCAACAATCGCCGTCGACGGATGTGATAAACGATGTGCAGAAGTGGGTGTCAAAAGATACAGTGGTAACCCAGTTGCAACAATTGTTGTATCGGAGATCTTGAAAAAACATCCCCAGTTGAAAGTAACTTCAAGAGATAACCTTAGCGACGAAGAAAAGGAGTTTGCCAATGTTGTGGCTGAAAAAATGGCCAAAAAAGTAGACGAAATCTTGGGAAGAAAAAATGAGGAAGGGTAAGTCATTGAGTGAAGAACGGAAGGTTGCAGTCGTCGCTTGCGGGGGAATGGACAAAGCACTGGGTTCAGTGGCTCGTGCTTGCGCTTTTAAAGTGGTGGAAAAATTGAAGCCAGAAAGTTCTGTCCTAGTTTGTATTCCCCCTCTTGTTATTGGTGCTAAACCCCATTCTGAATGGGTTAAGAAATATTCGATTATTACGATTGATGGATGCTCAGAACGGTGTGCTACGAAGATCGTTGCAAAAAATGGGGGGAAAATTAGGGGAAGGGTGTTCATTCCACAAAGTGCCCAAAAGTACGGGTTGAAGCCAAAAACGTCTACGGACATTGGTCTTGAAGGAGAAGAACTTGCAGAAAAGATTGCTCATGAAACAGCTCTCTTGGTCGACAAGATCTTGAGGAAGTGAGTGCTTGAAAAACGAAGACTCTTATCAACTTAAGGTCCTAAAATGGACTTTCCGAGTACCAAAAGGCCTCCTCTACAACGAAAATGATTGTTGGGCGAAAATAGAGGGCCACAAAGCACGAATAGGGATTACAGATTTCCTCCAGAGCATGGCAACCGACATTTTATTTATCGAATTTAAGGATGTTGGCACAGAAATTGAACAACTGGACGAAGTAGCTTCTTTCGAATCCACAAAAACCGTCCTTGACTTGATATCGCCTACGAGTGGAGTCATAGTGGAAGTCAATGAGAAGCTAGTGGAAAGACCTGAGCTTGTAAACCAGGACCCTTACGGTGAAGGATGGTTCACCGTTTTGGAGCTCAAAGATTTTGAAAACGACCGAGAAAATCTTCTAGATGCTCAAGAGTACTTCGAAGTGCTGAAGAGAAAGGTTGAATCAGAAAAAGAGAAACTGGGAAAACAGAGGATATCCAAATGAAGATAACCGAGGCGGCGAATGAGATACAATCGATTCTCCAATTGAAAGACCCACCTGTAGCTGTTAAGCTCTTCAGACCATCTGAAAACATACCCTCCGACATCAAGCTGATTGAGAGAAAGTCGAGATATTGCCAGTTCTTGATGCTCGCGCGACACGGGGAAACGCTTCTCTTGACAGCGGAGAGATTGGCTTGCCCTGCAGCCTACGCCGCATTTGGTTTTAGTCTACTACCTGAAAAGATTTCCAGTGGTCAAATGTTACACGTCCTTGGTCTGTACCAAACTAAAGAAGCAGCCGCATACACCATGGCTACGATGCCGAGGCTAAAAGCAAACACTGTCTCCGCAATAGCTGCTGGACCACTAGAGGGTTTTCCCTTAGAACCTGACATAGTTATCGTTGAAGGGTTACCTGAACAGATTATGTGGCTTTGCCTAGCAAGGACTTTCGAAACCGGAGGACGATTGAACTTCAGCTCTTCAATCTTTCAATGTTGCTGCGTAGACGTGACTGTCGTTCCATACACAACAAAGGAAGTGAACATAAGTCCTGGCTGCTACGGAACTCGTGAAGCAACAGACCTTCCTCCAGAACACATGTTCATAGGAATTCCTATGTCGTTTCTAGGTCAGATTGTCAAGGGCTTGAGGAGACTCTCAAAAAAAGCTATGATCAAAGCTCGGGGAAAAAGTGTCTATCACGCTCACCATCAGGGGAAAGTGAAAAGAAAAAAGGGTTGAATTATAATGGAAGCACATTTTGAAGAAATACGTAAGAAATATCGAGATGCCAAGCGTCAAGAGGGCGACGCTGACCTTCAATCCCTGAAACTGGAAATCGAGTCCTATATAAGAAACTTGCGGGCTATAGGCGAAAAAAATGAAGATTTGTTTGGCGAAGCCGAAGACATGCTGATCGATTTGACAAAGATTATTGAAGAGAGCTATTGTCAACCATTCAAATCCAGAAAACTCTAGCTGTAGCATGGTGAGGGATAAGAATTGCCGAAGAAGAAAAAGAAGAAAAGCCGGAAGCAAAGACAACGAGAGAGACAGATAAGGCAGCAGAGAGCCCAGAGAGCCTATCGAATACAAAGGGAAAGAGAAACTCAAAGAAAGGAAAAACAGTGGCCGAAAGGCAAAATACTTGCCGGATTTTGTCTGGTTGCAGTGATACTTGGAGCTTATGGAGTATGGCAGTACTACATTCAACTTCCTCCAACAATCGGTGACGGAACGAACGGCAATCCTCTACCAACAGGCTCAGCTCCAGACTTCTCTCTAAAAGACATAGATGGAACTCAGTTCTCTCTCAACGGACATAGTGGAGACGTAATTGCCATTCATTTTCTGGCTGTAGGCTGCGGTGGACAAATACGGTCCATAAATGACCATCAGCTCAAACAACTAAAAAGCGTATGCAATGACTATTGTGGCAACAAACCAGTTACTATGGTCACGGTTGTCGTAGCAACATGTCAAGATAGCGATCTTGCGCGAATCCGCTCAGACTACGGGATTACTTGGGTTTATGGAAACGACTACGACGATGGAAAACTGGATATAGTGGATGCTTATGCTCCCTACGAGATAAATGATGGTACAATTCTTCTCGTAGATAAGTCCTTTGACGTGGTTGAAGTATACACTGAATCAGTTGCAGCCTCTACATTATCGTCAAAGGTCAACCAGCTTTTGGGAGCTTGATAAAGAATGTTTGAAGAACTTCTGGGTTTATTTTTCTTGGGGATCGTGACTTTTCTTTCTCCATGCTCCATTGCACTCATATCAGTCTACTTGACATACGCCGTAGGCGTCAGCAAAAGCGTACGCAAAGCCTTCATAATTGGCTGCAGCTTCACCATAGCCATGTGCCTAGTTTTCTTCTTTCTCGGCTACGCCGTATCCTCTCTTATTCCCGTAGACCCTGCAAGCTACCGATTCTTCTTCGGCATTTCGGGCATTCTCCTTATTCTCTTCGGAATCAACAACTTAGGCCTGTTCAAAAAGGCTAGCCTATCCGCGAACACTAGCAGTTCTTTTACCGAACGAATCAATGCTTTGAAGTTAACTGCTCTGACGCGCTTTTCAAAATACAATTATGCAGCAGGTTCATTTCTATTCGGAGTAGTAATCTCCTTAGCTTTAGGCCCATGCTCCTTGTCTTTAGTTCTGCCAGCCATACTTCTAACAATATTCAGCGCGCCGACACCTTATCATGGTGGCCTTTTACTTTTCGCTTTTGGTCTAGGTCACGCATTGCCAGTTATATTCTTAAGCGTTCTGTTGGCGACAGCACGCAAGGCAGTAACTGAAAAAACTGCTTTGGCAGGCGAATGGCTAACAAAGATTTTTGGAGCAGCCTTTGTTGTAATTGGTATAATCATGATTTGCTATGTGGTAGGAGGTTGGTAAAAAATGAAAAGGGATAAAGTGAAGGTTGAAGTCTTTGTGCCTTTGGGCTCCTGTGTCTGCAATTTCGCACCGCTCATGGAAAAAGTGGGACGTGTAACATCAAAGTTCAAAGACTTGGTAGAAGTTCAAATGAAGTCAACCAAGTCATCAGAAGCGGGTAAATACGAAATTCAAGACATGTGCGTAGTGGTAGGCGGAAAAATCAAGCTTCCATCAGATTTTCACGAGAAAGAGCTTGAAGATGCCATTTCAAAAAGTGGTTAAACAATCTAGCCACGCGCACGTTTAATTAACATTCAGAAGCCAATGTCTTGTCACCTAACGGTATGACAATGGTGTGGAAATTGAAGAAGCTCGCAGTAGCTTAACGGCTCGCGGCACTTAGGCCCAGATCTTGTCAGCTTCTTCTTCACGCTCGCGCGGGCGAATTCAATAATTGCTTTGGATGATGCTTGGAGGTGCTTTTTGTTTTTCCTTTTACCCCTCTTCTGGGTTGGAGTGGAGGCTGACCTTTTTTTCTGTTCCTGCAATCAGTGTTGGATGACGGCTGAAGGGTCTTCGTCTTCGGCGTCATGCATAGTGTCCCCTGTCCTTACCTATCCATGTCTGGAGGCTTTCTAGGCGAAGTAGGCGATGCTGTACCTGAGCTCGGGGCTACCGATGCGGTAGGCGGCTATTACGGCGGCGTACACGATGCAGAAGATGATTGATACATGGATCGAGGCGTTGCCCAGCCCCTGCCAGGTGAACCTGCTGTAGGCCAGCCGCGCCTTCACCCTGCCGTTCAAGCTCTCAGACATAGCCTTCAACCTCTGGTAGATGCAGCGCAGATACTCGGGCCCCTCCACGTCGATGCGGTCCTTGACTGTGAGGACGTCCGGAGGGTTATCCCGTCCCTTCAACCGCCTCCAGACTATGATATGTCCGATCTTCCTCTCCTCCAAGCACTCGAACACCCTCGGGGACTCCAGCTGGCTGTCACCCACAGCCAGCTCCACCTCCAAATCCTCGCCGAGAACCCTGTCCAGCAGGGGCTCCACCAGCTCCTTCTCGTTCAGGTTGGCAGGAGCCTCCATGTGGCCAAGGGGGAAGCCCTCTATGTCCACCATGAAGAGGCTCTGGTAGCCCAGGTAGAAGCCCTTCTTGCCTCGGCCCACCCTTGCTTCCGGGTCACCCAGGCCCTTCCGAGTGTCATGGGGGTCTCTGCTACTCCAGGCTGGGAGGTCCGTGCCGTCCAATGCTGCCGCCTGGATCAGGCCCACCGCTGCCAAGGGCTGACTCTCCCTTACGCGGAGGGCCTCGTGGCGCAGGTGAGCCTCCATCATGCGGAACCCCTCAGAGCCTATCCGCTTCTTCATCTGACTGAAATGAGCCTCGCATGGAGCCCTGTCACCGTATCCGCACATACGCCTCAGGCATGGGTCTCTTCTGAGGCGTTTCACCAAGTCCTTCATGTACGGGATCTGAAGGATCTGCCTCAGCATCAGAGCTCGGAGATCCCACACCGGGTTATATACCACAGGTTTCCCAGCTCCCTCCCTGTGAAGGCCTCTCCAGAGGACGGATTGGACAGGTGTTAAATCCAAGTTCTCGAATAACAGCTTGGGAGAACCGACCTCCTTCATCATACTCTATCAAAAGGGAGGTCCGGCCTCCCACCTAAAAATGAATTATTGAATTCGCCCGCGCGCGCTTTCTTTTTGGAGCCAGTTTTAAAAGCTCAAATATCTAAACCTATTACCATAATAAATGTTAATATTATGTTAATGCTTGATGGTGGTGCTCTACAAAGATGTGTTGCGATGCTTTGATATGTAATTATGAATATAGCTAAACAAGTTAGGATAGCGAAGTTATACCAGTTCATTTTCTTTGATTCTCCTTAACGGTTATAACCTTGATTAGTTTTCCGACCAGATATTCTCCATTCTTGTTTAACTCCTGTCACGCCACATTTTCGGAAGATCCAAGACGAAACATACGAGTTTTAGAATAATGAAACCCAGAATAATTATCATTAAAAGCCAAGTTGTGGTTTGCATAAAGGCATGTCTAGGTGTTTCCTTGGGCACTCCCTCAACTCCCATTAGCGCGCATGTAAAAACTAACATTACATGTTGAAAATAACTTCAAAATGTCAGGTGCATCTCACTTTAGGGGTCTTGTATGTCACTCCAGACACATGGTTGAACTGGTCGATCTTGGAAAGGTTGTTTTGGAAGTAAGGCAGTCCATACGGACCCTTGGTCACCCGCTCCAATGCCCCCCCGGTCTTTGAAGCACTCAAGGCTGTGAGAAGACTAAGATTGAAGGCAGGCCTACCACTTGCAGACTCTCTAGATCTATTCAAATGGATCTCTGAACTGGCAACTACATTTGATCCAGAGCAAGAAGACTTCGAGGACGCGTTAGATAGAGTGAATGGCCACTCACAGCGAACCAGAAGAATAACCATTCGTTCACATATTTGCTCTTCGCTACAGTTTAAGTGTCAATCATAGCGAATTCATAACTAGATTGACTCTATTTTGAGTGCAAAACATTTTTTTGTGCTAATAGGCAGGGGCTCAAGTTTCGCCAAGCGCTGATTTTCGTATTCTAGGAGCAAATATATCGATTATCTAATGTTTTAGGTTCGGAAATACATGTATTTTTGGTCAATCATTCCAAGGGACACCTTTGTTTGACTTATACTGACGATGTTTTTTGGCGAAAAATATTGAATGTTAACGTGTCCAATGCATTTTGGAAGAAATAAACCTTGCTTGATTTCCCATTCTAATTCTTCTTCCAAGCTTCTAAAGGTTCCGAACAAAAGAATGTTGTATCTGCCCTCCTTAACGTCAAAAGCCAACGTGATGTGCGGATCATTTCTGATGTTCTGAATAAATTTTTGCTTATTAGATCTGACTTCTAGCTTACAAATAGCCATGATGTAATTTGGCGGGGTGAAAAAGTTTGGAAATCTGCAGATCGGAGTAGAAATCCATCTTTTTCTTATTAGCTCTTGCGTTCGTTTGATGATTGTTTTTCTGTTAACACCAAGCTCTTTCGCGAGCTTATTTTCGTTTATTTTGATGCATTTGCCTCTTGCCAAGAGCTTAACAATTTGAAAGCTCAGTTTGTCAAGTTTGTATTCACCTAGGTTAACACATCCTTTTTTCCTTACATCTTTCGCAGCATCCTCTCTCTTTCAATCACAAATTCACTCTCTCGGAAGGTTGTTGATTGTAAGGTGTATAAAGAATTTGTTCTAAAATCGGTTGTAAACCGTTGTAAGCTCTTCTATTCCTCTATTCCTTTTTGTTTCAGTGAAAGAGCCTCGATTCTTCCGTTCTCGGTCTTTTTCCAGAGAAGTGTTAGGCAACATGGTTGTAACAACTTTTTTAACATGGCTGTTGATTGAAAATTTGGAAAAATGCGAAAGTTAGCCTTATGTTAGCCTCAAAACTAACATTTACCATTGTTTCAATGTAAAAACGTATATCGCGCGCATTAGTCAATTTTTATGGTTATTTCTCTGACTTCACCCTTTTTCATCTTATATGCGGCTAGGCTGCCGGTAGTTGAAGACAAGATAAGCCAGATAACGTCACCCCAAAGTTTCATGTATTTGAGGTCGATCGACGATGGCATAGCTGGTGCTGAATGAGAATGAAACAAACCGACGAATTCTAATCCTTCCTTGACTGCTTCTGTAAAGGCATTAACAAACGTTTCAGGATCTATTTCAAATCTTACATTGGACTGCAACGTATTTGATGCCACCACAACTCTTTTCACAACAGCCTCTTTTTGGGTTAATTCACCGAAAAGTATGGCGCAAGCTTCAATCGGATGCACTTTTACTGCTTCTTCCTTTAATAAACTAACGTGTTGACGTTTTAATCGCAGAATCAACAAATGAAACCTCACGTGATAGCTTCTTAATCCATAATTTAGGTGCCATAACACGCGCTTTTGGTATCAACATTGGCACTCTTTTCTTGTAATCTTCATATTCATTGCCAAATTCTCTAATTAGTTCCTCCTCTTCTTTCTTTGAGATGAGAAAGACTAATACAACCATCAGGGGAGTAGAGAGTAGAGAATACCATGCAGATAATAAAAAGGAAATTCCCACATGTGCCAATAATCCGCCAAGATATTGTGGATGTCTAACAATAGAATAAACCCCCCTTGTAACAATTTTCTCTGTCCTGTGCGTTTCTGCTACTTTTAGGGTGGTCTCTCTTACACCTTTGATTGCAAGCCAAGCACCCGGTATAAGGAAGGGTATAGAAATTATCAGATGAAAAAAAGGAATCGAGAAATTGACAACTGGAACTAAGACCGGCAGATCCTGAAGAATTGAGATAGAAAATCTGGGCTGAGGTGAACACCAGATCCCCATCCAAAAGAAGAAGAAACCCCATCCTGAGATGAGGCCAAGAATCGCACCAATTTTAGTGCCTTTCTCCTTCCCGTATCTTTCTTGAAGTTTTTTGTGCTCAACTGACAAAAAATGAAGAGGTATTGTCGCAATCGCACCTAATATGCAGATGAAAAACCAAGTATACATTTTGCACTATTGAATGTCTTACTCTCCACATCAATTTAAATCATTTCTTTTCTTTCAACGGCTAATCTTTTGAACGCTTCCCATGTTTTAACCCGAATACTTTTTCGCATATGTTCAATCTCTTTTCTTTCACTGGACTCTCGCTCTTCCTATGTCTTAACTTTTCCTTTGTTCCTTGGAAACAGATGGCGTGTTCGTAGACCAAACCTTACGAGAGCCAGCATTAATGGGACTTCCATTAGAGGCCCTATTACTTAGCCAAGGCGGCGCCTGAATTGAGGCCATAAAGGGTTGTTGCGACTGCGATGGCGACTTCGAAGTGGCTGCTTGAACCGATGAGAGTTGTGTCTATTGATGTTTCGTAGTCCCAGTTTGACAGCCAAGATATTCCATATGTTATTGCAATCATTGTAGCATAAATGAGCAGATTTGGCGCCGCGAGGTAAGCCACAAGAAGCGGATTGTTAAGGATGATTTCTCCTTGATATGAAAACATGACGATCAGAGTAAGTAACAACGCAGCGATGGATATTTTACGCACAAGTTCAAGATAAGTGGAGTCAAACCACTCCTTCCCCTTTCTGCCTATTAGGAACTTCCTGGAAACTGCCCCCAAGGATACAGGGAGGGCTATGAAAATGATTACGCTCATGGCGATCAGGTTCCATGGTACAGGTATGCCACTCACGCCAAGGTAGAACGCTGATTGAGGCGCGTAGAGAACCAGCATCAGTAGCGCGTTGATGGCTGTGTTTATTAATCCCTGAGCCAGGTCGCCTTTGGCCAGCATGATCCACCACATCACCATGGCAGTGCATGGGGACATGCCGAGAAGTATGACCCCCGCGATGTACTGTGGGTTTCCTGCAAGGATCAAGTTCGCGTAGAGTGTCATTAAAGGCGGAGTAATGACCCAGTTCGCAATTATGGTGAGAAGCATAGGTTTCGGTTTCCTCACCGCCTTCTTAACATCACTAAAGGCTATGCCCACCACGGTGGGATACATCATGAAGAATAAGCAAATGCCTATTGGAATAGATAACTGAGCGAATTTCAAAGAGTCCAAATATTGGCCAAAGGCTGGAAGAAATCTTCCTAACAACAGTCCTACAATTATGCATAGGGCGATCCATAGGGTGAGACATTTCGCGAAAATTCCAAGAGGGACTCCTCTCCTTTGGAGTTGGGCATTTGCTTTGCGACCTCATCAGAGAGAATCCATATATCGATATATTTAAATATAATGTTTTATTCTCCAGAATACACGTTTACATTTATCGATAGAAACTACTGGTGAAAAGAGATATGTCCAAAAGTCGCGTGGATAAAAGGTTGGCGAGATTAGTTAAGTCATCTATCTGTCCCGCTGAAGATGCGTCTGAGTATGCTGAGGAGCTAAGGGAACTCGCTGATAAAATGGCGAATAAGGCTTTGGCTAAAAAGGAAAGCAGATTCTTTAAATCATTAGCAGACGAAAGCAGAATTAGAGTGTTAAAGCTCTTAATGTTACGTGAGATGTGCGTTTGTGAAATAATGGTTGCTCTGAACCTAACACAGCCGACAGCCTCTCACCATCTGGGAATACTCGAAAAAGAAGACGTTATCAAGCGAAAGAAAGAAGGAAAATGGGTTTACTATGCTATTGCCGATTTGGAAATCCTTGAGGGAATGAAAAAGTTGGGACTGCTGAAATAAGTTAGCATATACCAACTTCAAACGGTTCAAACATGCAAAACAAAACTGAAACAGAGGCTAATCAAACTGCACATATCCACCCAAGCTGATAAAATAAAAGCGTAACTTCCCTATACAAGCGAAAAAAAGCAAGGGCTACGGATTTACCCTATTCTTATCCGTCCTTTGTCGGTCAGTTCTTTCTAGTCAAGTGATTAACAATTTGAATTCCACTCTTAAAAGCATTTCAGCTACGTTAGATTCAGCCTTTGTCTATGTTGTATCAATGCTTCTTTTCTTTTGTAAGCCAGTCCGCCAATGTAATCCTATTCGTGTTATAATATTTCTCGGCTGAAACGATTCCCCTTTTGGCTAACCTGAGAAGTATTCGATGCGTCTTCACCCGTGACAGACCAGTCT
>JACUTO010000221.1 GCA_014859755.1 Candidatus Bathyarchaeota archaeon | reverse complement strand
AGGTCTACTGAGCTTCGGCGCAAATGTAGTTCTTTTTATGGAGTTCCAGCGGGCATCCCCCTCCGCAGATTTGCAGTTGTGGGCAGTCCTTGCATTTTGGCTCCGCGTATTCTCTCTTTCTTATTCGCACCGCAAGTGGATGGTCCCAGATTTTTTGCCAATCATCTTTAAAGATGTTACCAAGGCTCTCAAAGTAGCTCTGACATGGATAAACGTCGCCATTCGGCCCAACGCACATGTTGATCTTCGCCGCTGTGCACGATTTGACGCCTAAGCCTAGTTTAACGGGGTCAAGGTGGCAATATTGAGTTGGAGTATACCATAGAAACTTTAATCCCAGCTGATTCGCTTTATCATGAATCTTGGGTAAAAGTTCTCTCAGTGTCTCGAGTGGTAAGACGAATTCTTCGCCTATCGCGTTGGCCTTTCCCGAGTAGATCAGGCTATTGCATCCAAAAGCGGCAACTCCGAGTTTTTTTAGGAAGTCTATGGTTTCCAAGAAATCCGAGGCGTTGTATTTGCTAAGAGTGGTGTTTGTGGTCGCGTAGATCTGTGTTGGAATGATGTTTTTGATTCCAGCGACGGTTTCTTTCCAGCTTCCCTTGGTTGCTGTCATCAGATCATGGATTTTGGGCTTGTGTGATTCAAGGGTCACCTGAATGAAGTCTAGTCCAGTTTTCTCAAGGGTTTCAACATAAGTTTTGTCTCTTAGTTTTCTGCCATTGGTGATAAGTCCGGTGACTATCCCCTTGGTTTGCCCGTAAAGCAACAGTTCCGGCAAGTCTTCACGCAGGGTTGGTTCGCCTCCCGTGAAGGTCAATATAAACACACCGATCTGATGAAGGCGATCAATGACTTCTTTCCATTGTTCCGTGGTAAGCTCAGAAGTCTCATGTGGTCCACCAGCGTAGCAGTGAACACAATTGTTCTGACACCTAAAAGTAAGCGCCAAATCCACACGTAAGGGAGCTGAAAACTCTTGGGTGAAAGGTTCCACTCTCTCTACGTCGAGAAAAGATACTGGACAGACTTCCTCAGTCTGCGCCAACGTGCTCACGGTGTAAATTAGCCTCTCATAGTCATCCCTTGCTGTCTTCTTGTTCACCCGATACATGCGCCTGATTTTTTTAACGGCTTCATCCGTCGTCATCCCTTGCATGAAGAAGAAAGCGTGTGCTGTAGCTGTCTCGTTTAGATACAGAACCGTGTTAGCATTGATGACTAACAGTCCCTGACCATCTGGCTCCACACGAAGCTGAAGAGCCAAACCCGTGAAATCGCCTTTTCCCCGATAAGTGTACCGGCCTTGAGGAATCTTAGACGCACGAAACACCTTACGCACAAAGCTCATAATCCCTAGTTGCCTCCTTCAGCCCACTCCTCCACCTGCACAGGCGCAGGCGCACGATACGCAGGCGCATACGCATGCGCAGGACGCACAAGCGCATACGCAACTGGACCTATGGTGAGCCGGTTGTGTGGAAGCCTTTGCAGCAGTCGGCATCGGGACGATGGCGTTGGCGAATTTTTCGAGGTTGGTGACAATTTTGTTTGAAGTGTTTTCTACAGCCGTTGCAATGTTGTTCGCGAAATCTGCGCCAGGAATTGTGGGCGGCTTTGCCGCTTTGGTCGGTGCCTTTATGTTTGGTTTATATGTAGGTTTGGGATGATAGTATCGGTAGCTGTACCAGTACCACAGCCAGAATGGGCTCGGCTCGAAGGCTCTGTCACGGAACGCAGTTTGGGTGCGCGACTGATAGTTTGGGTCGAGAAACAGCCACAAAAGTTGTTCGTCGTAAGCTTTCGAGGCTAACTCGGGTGTTCCTGACTGTTCCACTTGTTCCCAAGCCTTAGCTACAATTTTTCTGTAGTAGTCGATTGTGTCGCGTCTGCAGTATCCACGCAATTTTTCTTCGACGGTGTCTCTGAGAAACACTACTGTTTGCGCCAGTTTCTCTTCGTCCAGGGTTCCGCCTTTTTTTATTGCGTTGAGAAAATCGATTTCATAGTATCGGAGAGGGGTTTCCGGCGTCCCAGTTTTGTCCTGAAATGCTTGCATGATTTTCAGTTTAAGCGAGGGAGTTGTCGACTCAACCCATATGGCTCTCTTCTGTAAGAGACTGTAGAGGATTTCCGTGACTATTTCTGTTGGCTTTACATCGAGGAGGTAAGAAGCCTCTACAGCTGTCAAACCATGCCTTATTCCAAGGGTTTCAATGCTAATTTTAGGCAACAGATATGGTCTCTTACGAACCACATAGACAACGGCACCTATTACAGCGATCGAGACCCCAAATATCAAGAGCAC
>JACUTO010000026.1 GCA_014859755.1 Candidatus Bathyarchaeota archaeon | reverse complement strand
TTACGATTAGTTTTTCCATTTTCACTTACCTATTCCAAAACTTTTTCAATAATGTCGTGTCCGTCCACTCTTAAGCATTTACTTTTAAGGTCTAACTCTTGAAAAGTCTATAGCTTGGACCACGGTTTTCGCGGTTCCCAGAAGGCGCGCATGCTTTCAAAGTTGCTCTCTAATTCAACTTTGGAGTTTATTCCACTCTAACTTTCATGAGTATTTCTCCGACGCCTCCGCATTCTATTCCCGTGTCCCAACATTTAATGTGATCGATCATCAACTCGCTTGTGTCTAATCCCGCTGCCACCCGATCAAAAACGATATACCCAAGAGTTGCCAGAGGGCCTAGAGCATACAAGCATGGGCTTTCACAGGTTTCTTCTCTCACCATAGCGCCAACAACCCTGAATACGAATTTGTCCCCAACCTTGTGACAAACACAGTGTTTTGCTTGGACGACTTCGGCGACTATCTTTTTCCTCACCAAGTCTGGACTATTCCTGACAAGTTTAACAGACTTGGGGTTTTTCTTCATCAATTCAATTTCAGCGTCGGTGAGACCTAACGCCTTCTGAGGTGCTTTCCAAAGGTACTCAATATTCTCGCTCATATTTTCTATCTTCCCTTAAATTCAGCCTTTCTTTTTTCCAAAAAATGCCATAACTCCTTCTCTGGCGTCCTCTGTTGTTCCTGCTATCGTTTGCCCAAAGGCTTCGCATTCTAGAACCGAACTTAGATCCATACTCAATCCTTTGTTCATTATTTTTTTAGCTATTCCGAAAGCTACGGTAGGACCTTTCGCCAGCTGTTTCGTTAATGTGTTTACTTCGTTGTCTAACTCATCTGCTGGTACTGCTTTGTTTATCAACCCTATTCTTTCAGCCTCCTTAGCGTCAAACATCTTAGCCGTAAAGATAAGTTCCTTTGCCTTAGCTGGTCCCACTAACCGTGGCAGATGAAACAATGATCCTCCGTCTGGGATAAGTCCTATCCGACTGAAAATTATGCCAAACTGGGCATTTTCCGATGCGATAATCATGTCGGCGCTCAAAGCAAGACTGCATCCGAAGCCAACGGCAACGCCGTTCACCTTGGCTATCACGGGTTTTTCTAGATTCGTCAAAGCAAGAATTATTTTATGCGCTGTTTGAGTCAAATATCTGGTTTCTACTGGGGCTGGTGCTTGCGCCATATCGTTAACGTCTGCGCCACTACAGAATCCGCGACCAGCTCCTGTAATAACTAGTACTCTCACGTTCCTATCTTTGAGTATTCCAAGTACTGCACTTTCTAACTCCTCGATCATCTTTATGTTTAAGGCGTTCAATTTTTCAGGACGATTTAGTGTTAACGTTGCGATGCCGTCTTTCCTTTCTAAGAAGATGGTTTCATAGTTCATTTAATTCCCTTCTTCATGACGTTTTACGCGCTAGACCCTTTTCTGTTAGTCATTTTTAAAGTTTGCACGCTCGAAAAGTCGAAAACACGCACGCGTTGATGAAATCTTTTTGAGACAAATGGAGTCTAAGCCCAGAACATAGACATAGAAAGTGTTTATTAAAGTCAGAGAAGAAATATCTGGATTACCATGAAACCTTGAGGAGATTTGGGCGTTTTGACAGATCTAAAGGAGAAGCTGAAGGAAGAGTTAGATGATGCCTCAAATCTTCTGATCGCAAGCAAGTACGCTGTGGGACTTACCGGAGCTGGAGTTTCTGTGGAAAGCGAGATACCACCTTTCCGGGGACCCGGAGGAATTTGGACCAAATACGGCGAACCATCCATGGATGGATACCAACGTTTCCTAGCCGACCCTAAGGGCTGGTGGGAGAACATAATCAAAAAAATAACTGAAAAATCTATAGATGAGTTAACCTCGAAAATTTGGGATGCAAAACCCAACCTAGGGCACTACGCCTTGGCTGGTCTCGAAAAAATGGGAATTTTGAAGCATCTAATCACCCAAAACATCGACGATCTACACCGAAAAGCCGGAAGCAAGAATCTAGCCGAAATCCACGGTAACATCAACAAGTTGCGTTGCATATCCTGCAACACGAGATGGGATCGTGATGCTTTCGAAATTAAGGAGGTCCCACCACGATGCCCAGAATGTAACGGAATAATTAAGACGGACACCGTTTTCTTCGGGGAACCAATTCCTCGTGACGTTCTGGCGAGATGTGAAATAGAAACAGCGAAATGCGACTGCATGTTGGTTGTAGGAACAACAGCTACTGTTTATCCATCAGCCTCCTTTCCTATACGAGCTAAAAGGAGGGGAGCAACTTTAATTGAGGTTAACCTATACGAATCGGAGCTTTCATACTTATGTGATGTTGTCTTACGTGGACCATCGGGTAAGATTCTTCCCTTGCTTGTTGAGTGTGTCAAAGAAAAATTACAGAAAAAGAGTGGGAGCACTTAGGCTTTCGAAATCAGTGCGCGCGTAATGGTTAAGTTTCATGATTCCGACAAGTATAAGGAATAGGTTTGTGATAATATAGCTCAGGGTGATGGTTTTTCGTGCAGTGCGAGGTCTGTGGCCGTCGGATACCAGGTAAACCCTACAGGGCGATAATTGAAGGAGCAAGGATGATCGTATGCAGTGAATGTGCCAAACTGGGCTCTGGTTATTGGGAAGCCAAGCCTCAACGCCGCGCAAAAAGGATTGCGAAGCCTCAGCTGAAGCTTTCTATCCTTGGAAAAAAGCAGCGTCCGACGGTGACGGAAGCCCTAGAGCTCGTAGGTGACTTTGGCTTGCGAGTAAGGCGAGCGAGAGAAGGATTGGAACTAAGCCATGAGGATTTGGGTAGAAGAATTGGAGAAAAAGTTTCGGTTCTTCGGAAAATTGAAAGCGGCAAAATGACTCCTGATCTTATGCTTGCGGAAAAGCTGGAACACGCGCTTAAGATAAAGCTGCTTGTTCCTCCCTCAGAACCTAAGGCTCCATCAGTAGCTTTGTCTCAGCCCCGTGAGATCACCTTGGGGGAGTTGATTCGCCTAAAAGAGAGGAAAACGGAGGTAACCAAAGAACGAAAGCAATCATAGTTCAACGGCGACTTCCCTCCGAACGTTCCAGCTTAGATGAACTCCAAAGCCTCGCCGAGTCAGCCGGATACACGATTGTAGGTTCCCTTGAACAAGTCAGAGATCGAGATCCGCGTTATCAGATTGGAAGCGGAAAAACAAAGGAACTCGCCGAGCTGGTTAGAAAAAACGGTGCCGAGAAAACCATATTCGACAACGAGCTAACGCCCGTTCAAGCCTATAACTTGGCCAAAGCAACGGGTGTAGAGGCAATTGACCGTTTTCAACTCATCCTCGAAATCTTTGCTAGACGAGCTTCAACTTACGAAGCGAATCTCCAGATTCAGTTAGCCAAACTGCGGTACGAACTGTCTCGTGCAAAAGAGAGGGTAAGATTGGCGAGGATGGAAGAGCAGCCGGGTTTTATGGGGTTGGGGAAGTATGAAGTGGACCCTTACTATGAAACCGTGAGACGGCGAATCAGTTCTATTCACGATAAACTGAGGAAGAAACAAGAGAAGCGCCGCCTACATCGCATTCGGAGAGTCGAACTAGGATTCTCTTCGATTTCCTTGGCTGGATACACAAACGCTGGGAAAAGTTCATTGTTTAATATGCTCGCGGAAGAGATGGTTCCAGTAGATTCAAGCCTATTCACCACCCTTTCCACAACAACCAGAGCGGTGCGTCTTTCTAAGAGAGACGTGTTGTTAACGGACACTGTTGGTTTTATCGATCGTTTGCCCTTAAAGCTCATCCAAGCCTTTCGCTCCACCCTTGAAGAAACTATCTTCTCAGATTTGATTCTCCTCGTTGTTGATGTAAGCGAATCCGACGAAGACATTGAAAGAAAACTTTCTTCCTGTCTTGACACTATCCAAAAAATAGGCGCAACAAGAATACCCATCGTAACCGCACTCAACAAAATCGATTTGCTACGCGAAGATGAAATACAATCCAAGGCTGAGGTTTTGAGGAATGCTGCGCCAAATCCGGTTCCCATCTCCGCCTTACATGGAACCAACATAGATTTGCTTAAACAGGAAATGGTAGGGCACCTTGAAGGCTACATTCAAGCGTCATTTTCTCTTCCAATAACAGACGAAACAATGTCCTTAGTTTCGTGGCTTTTCGGTCGCGCTGATGTACACGACGTGAAATACGAAGGCGACAGCATGAAAGTCGTTTTTGAATCTGTTCCCTGGTTTGCAGACAAGGTCAGGGGACGTATAGAACAACTTGGCGGAACCTTTAACTCCTCTGGCTAGGAAAGCTAGGAGACGGAGGCAAAATTGTCGAAGGTTGTTGTTTTAAGATGGGGCCATCGAGACAGGGATAAAAGGCTCACTTCTCATGTCGCTCTGACTGCCCGAGCACTAGGCGCCTCCGGCTTCATTTTGGCAGATGTCAGAGACGAAAAAGTCAAAGCAACGGTTGAAAAGGTGACAAAGCAGTGGGGTGGCTCCTTCCAGTTTGAAATGGGGACACCTTGGAGACGGGTTGTCAAAGAATGGAGAGCGAAAAACGGTCTCGTAGTTCATCTAACCGCCTACGGAGAAAACATTCAAACAAGCGACGTCCTACGAAGGATTAAGACTGCGGGAAAAGACTTGTTGGTGATGGTGGGCAGTCGGAAAGTTCCATCAGAATTCTTCTCCAAAGCAGTTTCAGATTTCAACGTTGCTGTTGGGAGTCAGCCTCATTCCGAATGTTCAAGTTTGGCTGTTTTTCTCGATCGATTTTTTGAGGGTCGAGAACTGTCAAAGGAATTCGAGGGAGCGAAAATGAAGATAATTCCTCAGGTGAGAGGAAAGAAAGCTGTTAAAGCTTAGTCTGTTAGGCTTGATTTGGTAAGAGATTTAAGTTTTGTTTTCCATTATTAAATAGTGAGTGTGAGCAGGGGCGTTTCGATGTTGTCCTTCGTGGATGAAAAAACTCTGGAAAAGGTCGCTGAAGCCTTTGGCAGTGAAGAGGCGGTTAGAATTATCGAGGCCCTTAAAGAAGTCGGTGAAACCACGGATGATCAGATCGCAACCCAAACCGGAATACGACTCAACTCCGTTCGCAAGATTCTCTATAAACTCTACGACCACTCTCTTGTGGGCTTAAGGAGGTCTCGTGATGAAAACACAGGGTGGTTCATTTTCCATTGGAGACTTCAGCTAGATCAGCTTGAGGGCTTCATTTTGAACCAAAAGCGTCGCGTTCTCGAAAAACTGGAAGCTAGGCTTAGGTACGAGCAAAACCACGAGTTTTATTACTGCTACACCATAGGGTGTAAGCGAATTCCCTTCGAAGAAGCCATGGAACTCGTTTTTCGATGTCCCACCTGCAACAAACCGTTGATGCACTTCGAGAATGGCAAAATCGTTAGCGCCTTAACCAAGAAGGTTGAGCAGTTGAGGAAGGAACTAGGTGAGTGAGGAACTGCCATCCCCTGAGATGGCCCTGAAGCTTCTTTCTCAAAGCGGATGTTCAAGCAGAGTCATAGCCCATTGTAAAGTGGTCACAGCCCTCGCGGTGCAAATTGCTAAAGCCTGCGAGAAGAAGGGGTTAAACGTTGACGTTAAACTAGTTGAAGTCGGTGCTCTTTTGCATGATATTGGGCGCTCGAAAACGCATGGAGTTGACCACGTGATTAGGGGTGCGGAGATCGCTAGGTCCTTGAACTTACCAGAATCTGTTGTGTCCATTATTGAGCGTCACGCTGGCGGCGGCATAACCCTTAATGAAGCTAAAAAACTTGGTTGGCCGATTAAAAGCTATGTTCCAAACACTTTGGAAGAGAAAATTGTGACTTACGCTGACAAGTTGATTGAAGGACTGCGAAGGGTGCCGGTTGAGCGAACCGTCAAAAAGCTTTCGAGAGAGTTGGGGAAGAACCATTCTTCGGTTGCAAGGGTGAAAAAACTGCATGAAGAGTTTTCAATTTTGATAGGAGATCTGGATGCCGACAGTCACATTGCTTGAAAAGGTTTACGGTTCCTTTTCTCCAGAAAACTTCGAACCTGTTTATTCTTCTCTGTGTAAAGGACTTAAAGTTAAGTTGAAGGTTGTCGGCGAAACGAACCGCGGATGGGTTCAGATAGAAGTTTCCGGCGAAGATGAAATTGCAGCGTTACATTTCCTTGACCGAGAAATGGGGTTGGCGCCAGTTTCTCTGGATAACCTGAAAAAGTTTTCTGTCACACGGGGAAGAGTTGTTTTTTCGGGAAAAAGCAAAAATGAGCTTTACGTGGACATAGGCGTTTTCTCTCCGGAAACCTATGATTCTGTTCTTCCATTACCGAGGCTGCAAGCTCAGCTGGCTGACGGAAAAAAGCTTCCGCTTCAAAGGCTGGTTGAGCCTTTTTGCCTATATGACAATTTGCCGCTTAAAGTCAAGATTGTGCAGAACGTTGACGCCCAAAAAAAGCGGATTGAAGCTGAACTGTCGGAAGCACAGCTTTCTCAAATCACCAGCTGGATTCGCTCTAGTTTCGATCGATTAATCGTTTTGGGCGCGTTTTTCTCCGATGTTGAACGTGCTGTAAAGCTGTCGAGGCACCTTCGCGACGTCATCAAAATCGAATCCTTAGGGATGCTTGAACACGTTGTTCTTTGCAAATTGGGAACCGACGCTGTGGGGCTCATACCGAAGCTTGGACGTTTTCTTCCCGACGCTGTCTTTGTTCCGTTTTCTCCAAGGAAAATTCGGCAACTTATTGAGAGGCCGTTTCTTTGACTGGGCAACTCACTTTAAGCGCAGGTGTAGGGCGTCGTTTAGTGATTTCCAGTCTACGAGTGTGTTAACACAGCCGTCTCGAAGCAGGGCGATGCCTTGGCCTACGACTCCTAGTTTTTCGCAGAGAAAGCTTCCGAGGACGAGTTCTTTGAAACAAGCGACGCCGAGAGAGGCTTTTGGTTTTATTTCGAGGATGATTTTTTTGGCCATGCTGCCGCCGGGTAGGATGAATGTGCCTTTGTATCCTAGTGTTTTTGTTAGGTGGATGATCTTTTTTAGGTTGCATTTTCCGCATTCTTGGCATTCGTAGCCGTATTCTCCTAATTCCGCGGGGCATTCTCTGGAGCGTAGACACTGGGGTAGTAGCAGTATTCTCTCGCTGTAGGGTGTAGATGCGAATTTTTCTCTAGAGGCACTGTTTTTTGTCTTTACGTAAAGTTGAAAGAATTCTTTTTCGTCTACTCCCATTTTGGCTGCGAGTTGTTCCAGTTTCTGAATTGCGACGCCGCTGAATTTTGATTCGGCAAGTTTTTCTATTACACGCATGACGGAACCGCTTTCTCTTCTTTTCATGTGTTCCGGTGTCTCCAGTTATAGATCAGCTATTGAACTTTTTAGTATCAACCCTGCATGCATGCACCAAGGTCAGAGGTTCAATATAAAGGTTAAGCGAAAATGGTGGTGGGCCGGGCAGGACTTGAACCTGCGACCTCAGCCTCGTAAAGGCTGCGTCCTAACCACGCTAGACTACCGGCCCGTTGTTCAAAATTATGGTATTAAATGTTTTATAAAGAGTGCGCGTGAGTTGAAGGTATCACCTGCAAATCTCTTTCTCTCTGTAGATAGACGGCCCCAACTTTTTTTTATATACCCCCAACATTCCCAAGCGCATTTTCGGTCATCGTGGTTTCCACTGAAGTTTTTCAAGGGGCTTCAGTTCGGCAAAACGCAGCAGGTCTTACATGATTCGGTTGGTCGGGTGGTATGGACTAAAACTTTTGTTTAAATAGTCATGATGGGTTAATGAAGGAGAGAGTATTCGAAAGGGATTGGTGTTACAATCTGGTAGAAGCTAAAGGCTTTTGTTCACAAAATAGTGAGGGTCTTAATGGATCTGGAGATAACCTTCGGTGTGCCTAAGAACCAAAAGGTTAGAGTAGCCAAAATCATCTACGAAGCCTTTGAAAACAAATTTGAGAACATTTTTGGCCCTAAGAAACAGAGCATTCCTTTGATATCTAAACATTTACGGAACAATAGAATAGTGGTAGCCATCCGTGAAGGTGTTGTTGTGGGCGTTGGAGGATTAGAGTTCAAAGGGAAAAGATTCTTTGATGTAAGTTTTTGGCAACTATTGCGGGAACTCAAATTTGGGATTTTTAGAGTCATGTTCTTAGGTTGGATATTTTGCAACAAAGTCGAAGAGAAAGAATTATTAGTAGACGCGCTGGCAGTGGCCAGAAATATACGTGGCAAAGGAATAGGAAGCAATTTAATCAACTTCATAATTGATTTCGCACGCTCAAGAGGATATGAACAAGTCAAACTCTTCGTAATAGACGCAAACGAAAAAGCCAAAAAACTTTACGAAAGAATAGGTTTCAAAAAAGTGAAAGCCCATAGAATACCTTTCCCTTGGAACAGAATTTTTGGTTTTAACAGAACAAGCGAAATGACATATAGGATTTAAGTTACACCTATCATATTCTAAAATTCCGAATTCCCCCTAATTATTTCGCCAAAAAATAGGCTGGTTTGGATTTGGTCGGGCGGGCAGGATTTGAACCTGCGACAGTCCGGTTTCCGCATTGTGCGCTTGGCAGGCTGGGTGATGCCTACCTTTGGCAGGCGTCTACAGCGTCTCCGTCAGCTTGGACTAGAGTCAAGCTGGCTCGGAAGCTCTACCAAGCTGAGCTACCGCCCGTTGCCCGACCAATTGTTACAACGGAAAATTCTGATTTATGCGTTTCGTTTATTGACGGCGAAAAACGTTTAATATGGATCTTGTTTCAAACCCTAGTGGGCCGGTAGTTCAGTCTGGCATGAATGACGACCGTGCGGTCGTCAGTGCATACGCCGCCTTCGCATGTCCAGCCGAAAGAGGCGGAGGCCGCGGGTTCAAATCCCGCCCGGTCCACCACTAATTTTGGCTAAAAGAGATTCGCGCGCGTTTGATCTGGTATTGTGAGGTTAAAAAGCTACATCCTTTCTCAGGTCTTTAATTCTTCTGGCTTTTCCTTCGAATCTTGGAAGGCTGTTGCAGGGAACTAAAACGACATTTGCCTTGATTCCAGTCACTGATCTTATGGATTCCACGATCTCGAGGCTAAGATCTTGAAGTTGCGACAGGTCTCCGCTTACTCTCTCGAAAATCTTTTTTTCAGGCTCAACCTGCACCGTCATAATATCCAATCGTTCTGGACGTTCAAGGATTATCTGATAGTTTTGAGAGGCTCCTGCTACGAGAAGCAATGCGTGCTCCAAGGTCGTCGGCCACATCTTCACACCTCTTACTTTGAACATGTCGTCTGCTCTGCCTAAGATTCTACTCATCCTCGCTATAGTTCTTTGACATGAGCATTCTTCAGTTGTAAGTGATGTCATGTCGCCTGTTCTGAATCTAAGCACCGGTGTTGCCTCTCTAGTTAACGTTGTTAAAACGAGTTCCCCGGTTTTTCCCTCCTCAAGTTTTTGCCCGGTCACGGGATTGACTATCTCTGGCAAGAAATGATCTACATAGATGTGGAGTCCGTTGTGCTCCGGGCATTCCACCGACACTCCTGGACCAATCACCTCTGAAAGGCCGTAGATGTCAAAGGCTTCAAGTCCCAAAAGCTCCTGAATTCTAAGTCTAAGCTCTTCAGACCATACTTCAGCTCCGAACAACCCGCTTTTCCACCTAAGCTCTTTCGTTGGGTCTATTCCCATTTTTTCTCTTGCATATTCACCTATGTAGGCTGCATAGCTTGGCGTACACGCAAGTATGGTCGTCCCATATTCTTTTGCAAGTCTTATCTGTCGTTCAGTATTGCCTGAAGCAATAGGTAAAACTGTTGCACCTATCTCTAACGCTCCATAATGGAAGCCCAAACCACCCGTGAACAAGCCGTAGCCGTAAGCGTTCTGGACAATGTCATGCTTTCTTGTTCCAGCAGAAGCGTATATCCTCGCCATGACTTTTGACCAAACTCCCAAATCTCCTTTGGTGTATGCGCATGTAGTTGGGTGTCCCGTCGTTCCGGAGCTTGCATGCAACTCCAAAACTTCACCTATGTCCATGGCTAACGTTCCATATGGATAGGCCTTACGAAGGTCTTCTTTGGTGGTGAAAGGTATTTTCTCCAGATCGTCCAAGGTTCTTACGTCATCGGGAGTTATTCCAGCATCCTTAAACTTTCTCTTGTAAGATGGGATTCTCTCGTAACAAAACCGGACGATTTTCCTCAGGCGTTCCTCTTGCAGTTCCACGAGTCTTTCTCTAGGCATTTTTTCAAACTTAGGCTCGTAAATCCAACTTCCAACCGAATCCTTCATTGTATCACCGCATTTTCCTATCGTAAATAGTGGGGCGCATAAATAATTTTACGTGCGCGCATTATTCTTTTAAAGATTAAGTAGTTAAAGTATGACACTTCAAAGAATGAGGAGACTGCGATGAGCAAAATCCACGGTCTATTAGCAATCATGGCTCTGTGCATTATCCTAGTTCCTGTCATCGCATACTTATTAGGTGGCTGGTACGCTTATTGGGGTCACGCTTTACTCGCAATAGTTTTCGGCGTTCTTGCGGTTTTCATAAAAACTCGTTATTATTGGGAGGAAGAGTGAATGGCTCCTCCAATACCCGAAGTAGGACCAGAGATAACGGTCGGCGTTATCGCAGCTATAGCAGCATTCTTGACCATAAGCATTCTTTTGGGCTTTTTCATGAGGAAAAAAGCTAAGAGTTTCGAGGAATGGTTGGTAGGCCGTGGAGACATCGGGCCTCTTGTGACTGGTTTTGCTTTGGTTGCAACCTATTTGAGCGGTTGGGCGATCTTTGGGAATGCCGGTTTGGGCTATGCCTACGGCTGGTCGGGTAGCTGGCTCATCGGTACAACCAGTGTGGCAGGCATAGCCCTATGTCTGGTAATTGGCTACAGAATGCGAAGGTACGTGGCATTTGGGGTCCGAACCGTGCCAGAAATGCTAAGGGTAAGGTTTGAGAGCAGGACGGTGCAGGCGTTGGCTGGACTGGCCATGATTGTTCTCCTCATAGTCTACTCTGTGGGGCAATATAAGGCCATGGCAACGGTCTGGACGATAACAACTAACACGCCCTTCTACGGAAGCCTACTAGCAACAGCAATCCTGGTGCTCGTATACTTGAGTGTTGGCGGATACACGGGCACCCAATGGGTCTCAGGTTTCCAAGGCGTTCTGTTAACAATTGTCGGCTGGACATTGGGCATAGCGGCCCTCATTTGGGCAGGCGGTCCGGCGGAAATCGCAGGGGCAATTGGGACCCAGACATTTACGTATCCTGGAGGTAACCAAACACAGATCTTCCTAAAGGACTACACGTTGCCTCTGCCTCCTCCTGAAGGCTTAGCTTTTCCAGGCGTGGATTATGTTGGAGTTGTAGTTGCAGTGTTCATGTTTCTCTTTATGGCAACAGGTTTTCCGCATAACATAGCCCGTTTCTTGGGCACCCGAAAAATCACTAAACGCGAGTATTGGATGATGTTGCCTATACTTGTTGTGGGCGGCTTAACCCCCCTATGGATTGGCGTTGTAGGACTTGCTGCCAGAACTGTCTGGGGCGACTCCCTAATGGCTGCTAATCCACCCATATACGGTGACTCAGCAGCAACTTATGCAAGTATAAGTGCCGGTGGCGTTCCGCTTGCATCCTTGTTTGCCGCAAGCGTTTTTGCAGCAGCTGTTGCAACTTTAGCGAGTATGGTCATGGTAATGGCCACCAACATAACGCGGGACTTTATTCACAACGCTTATCCGAAGGCTTCTCCAAAGAAACTGTTGCGGCTCACGAAACTGATGCTTATCCCATTCATAGCAATACCGTTATGGTGGACATTCACTTCGCCTCCACCCATTCTCTCGGAGTTTATGGCAGGCTCAGCCGTGGCTCAGGCTGGGATATTCTTTTTCGTTGTCGGAGTCTCAATGTACTGGAAGAGAGCAACGAAATGGGGCGCCATCGCCACCATAATTTACGGGTTAACCCTCACTATTCTTCATCCCAAAGCTTATGGAAAATTTGTTGGCCTGTACCATTGGGGTTACTGGGCATTACTTCTAATGTTCGGCGCAGCCTCGATTTATTTCATCATCAGCCTAGCCACCAAACCTATTCCAGAAGAAAGACTCGAAAAACTGTTTCCTGCGCGCAAATGAAATTCTAGCAATTATTAGTGCCATGCCATTCTCACCTTAGCCACTCCGAAAAAAGCGCGCGCCCTAAAGACTACTACAACCTCTGAAACACCTACCCAAGCCTTGACTCAGCTATGAAGAGTTGTCGTTGTTTTCTGAATTTTTCGCTTACCAACAACAACTCAACTTAGAAGCGGGTGTTGTTGTGACCTTTTTCCGTGGCACACTCACAACAACACGCAGCTTCCAAGTCAGCCGCCCACCCCCGAAAACACTCAGTCTAGAAGCAGTTGTGGTGGTGAACAAATTCAGGAAAAAACCACCACAACTCCCAACTTCCAGACCAGCTGCCCACCCCGAAAAAGTCGGTCTAGAACTAGTCACTAAGGGCTATACGACAAGTACTTCCACGTCAACCTCAGATGAACCGCCAAGCATCGAGTAAACATGCACACACGCACACTATGCAATGAAGAGCAAGGATGAAGCGTTCTTCCTGTGGTCACTGGAATAGGTTGTAAGTAAACAAGATTTTCATTGAACAGAATAATCCAGAACCCAAAGCGCGCGCATCCACAAGGTTTTCATTCTCGATAGAGCAAATAGTTTGAAGGCGGAGGGCTGTATAGTTGGAAGACAAAATTTCTGAGAGGGCTCGAAGACTTCCTCCATCCAAATTTGCCGAAGTTAGGAGATTGGTGATGGAACGAACCGACATCATAAGGTTGGAGCTCGGAGAACCAGATTTTGACACCCCCCAACACATCAAAGAAGCGGCTATTCAAGCCATAAACGAAGGCTTCACCCACTACACCCCCACAGAAGGGCTCCTCGAACTTCGTGAAGCAGTGGCTAGAAAGCTTAAACGCGAAAATAGAATCGAGGCTGATCCAGAAACCGAGGTTCTAATCACCGACGGAGGCTTAGGCGCAATCTACGCCGCCATCCAGTCCCTAGTCAACCCCGGCGATGAGGTTTTATTTTTTGATCCTGCCTGGCCCCGATACCTTCAGAACGTGTTGCTCGTGGGCGGAGTTCCGAAGCGCATTTTTTTGGAAGAAAAAGATGGTTTTATTCCGGATGCGGATGAAATGAAGAAGCATATTACAAAAAAGACGAAACTTATCATATTGAATACCCCCAACAACCCCACTGGAGCAGTTGTGCCTAAAAACGTCATAAAGGAGATCGGCGATCTGGCAACAGAACATGACTTAATCCTCATCCTCGACGAAGTTTACGAAAGAATCGTTTACGAAGCCAAACACTTCAGCCTAGCTACGCATTCAGACCTCAGAGACCATATCATAACCGTCTTCTCCCTTTCCAAGACCTATGCAATGACGGGATGGAGGATTGGTTACGCCGTTTCCCACGCAAACATCATTGAAGCTATGGGCAAAGTCGGCGGATATGCCAACGCCTGCCGGACCTCCTTCGCGCAAAAGGCGGCGATAGCAGCGTTGGATGACCCTCAAGATTGCGTAGATATTATGGTGAAAGAATACCGAAAGAGGCGAGACCTCATGGTTGAAAGATTGAAAGAAATGAACGCCTTTTCCGTAACCAAACCTACAGGTGCTTTCTACGTCTATCCAAGAATCCTTTTAGACGTCGAATCTCCGGATTTCACAAAGCAACTCATCGAAAAAGCTAAAGTGGCTGTTATGCCCGGAACCGCCTTCTCCATGAAGGGAGAAAAATATGTTCGAATCTCCTACGCCAACTCCATGGAAAAAATCTCAGAAGCCATGAATAGGATTCAGAAAGTGGTTAGGCAAATCATGAAGCCCTAAGACTATTGGAGTTCCTATTTGCCCCGCGCAGAATCCCTATCATTCTGGCAGAAGTCTTATGCATGCGTATGATGAAATAATACCTTGGAAACTTTACAGATTCGTTGGGAAGTTATAAAATGCTGAGAGATTTAGCGAAGGGTGTTCCCGGGGAAAGGGCCT